>DREN01000146.1 GCA_011051075.1 Deltaproteobacteria bacterium
AACTAAGGGGGCGTTCCATGTCCTGATGGAATATTTTGTTGCGTCCTTTGGAAAAGAGGCCCCCACGGACGGGATAGATCCCGTATCCACAATTGCTGAAGTCTAACCGCAAAGGACGAAAGATTTTGGACTGCGTTATCGGTTTTCTACTTTCCAATTTCAACCTCTGTTGATCGTCACCGGGGATAGGGGTATCAGGCCATGAAGAAATTGGTAATCTTTTTTTTTGTGGCGATCTGCCTGCCTGCCTCCGGCCTGAGACCGGGAGGACCGGTGGGCCTTTGTGCCGAAACCCCTCCCGGACACCCATACACTGGGCCTGCCCCCAGGAGGATCATATCCCTGGGCCAGACCATCACGGAGAGGATTTACCTCCTGGGGGCCGACAAAAACCTGATAGCCAACACGGTTTACTGCGTTGAGCCCGAGGATGCCAGGCACAAGGAAAAGGTGGGGACCCTTCTCCAGGCCAACATCGAGAAGATCGTGGCCATGAAGCCGGACCTGGTGATCGCCACCAACCTGGCCAGCCCCAGGCAGTTGAGGAAGCTCAGGGATCTGGGGATACGGGTGGTCCAGTTCTCCTACCCTGAGAACTTTGAGGAGATGTGTGAGCAGTTCCTGGAGCTGGGGAGGCTCCTGGGGAGGGAAAAAGAGGCGGAAGAGATCATCGACAAGACCAGAAGGGATGTGGCGGCCATCAGGATGAAGACCGCAGCGCTCCCCAAAAAAAGGGTGTTCATCCAGTTGGGGGTAAAACCCCTGCACGCGGTCACGGGTGAGTCGTTCCTTAACGACTATATTGAATTCGCAGGGGGCATAAATATCGCACTCAGGGACGGCCACGGCACCTACAGCCGGGAAAAGGTGTTGAAGGGAGATCCTGAGGTGATCATTATTTCCACTATGGGTTCAAGTGAAGGTGAAACGGGCAGGAAGGAAAAGGAGGTCTGGATGAAGTACCGATCGATCGCTGCGGTCAGGAACAGACAGGTATACCTGGTGAATCCTGACAAACTGTGCAGCCCCACTCCCCTCACCTTTGTGGAGGGCTTGAAAGAGATAACAGGGATGATTCACCCTGAACTCGAGATAGGCGGGGCAAAATGAGAGGGGCCAGGATACGCCGCTGGGTGATCATCCTCTTCGTCCTTATTGCGGCGCTCATCCTGGTTTCCCTGATGGCCCTCTGTACGGGGGCGGCGGGCATATCCCCTGCCAGGATCCCTGGCATTATCTACGGGGGAAAGGGAACAGGGGAGTACAGCATACTCTTCGATATCCGTCTCCCGAGGATAATATTAGGTTTTGCCATCGGGGGGGCCCTGAGTCTTGCCGGGACCATTCTGCAGGGGATCTTCCGTAACCCCCTTGTGGAGCCCTACACCCTGGGCATATCCGGGGGCGCGTCCCTGGGTGTTTGCCTGAACATCGTGTTCAACTGGTACGGGGTCATTGGAGTCATCGCCTACCCCATCTCAGGCTTTTTAGGCGCTGTCATGGTCATCCTCTTTGTTTACGGCCTCAGTATGAAGGCGGGGACCCTGAAGACCCAGGGTATCCTCCTTACCGGCGTCATGATCAGTTTTATCTCCTCCTCCCTGGTGATGCTCATCATGGCCCTCTCCCACAGCGAGGACCTCCACGGCATTGTCTTCTGGATAATGGGTTCCCTTGATGAACCTGACATGCTCCTCGTATGGGTGGCGGTAATCGGTTCCCTGGGAGGACTCGTGGTCTCTTTCTTCTTCTGCCTTGACCTGAACGCCCTGGCCCTGGGCGAGGAAGAGGCCGTTCACCTTGGTATCAACGTGGAAAGAACCAAACGTGTGTTATTTATCCTGGCATCCTTTCTAACCGGCCTCAGCGTTTCAGTGGCGGGTATCATAGGTTTTGTGGGGCTGATAATCCCCCATCTCATCCGCATGTTCACGGGCACAGACCACCGTATCCTGTTTATCAGCGCCTTCCTGGCAGGGGCATCCTTTCTGATCTTGTGCGATACCCTCGCCCGCACGGTTATCCAGCCCTTTGAGCTTCCAGTGGGCGTCATTACCGGGATCATAGGCGGCGCTGTCTTTGTGTACGCCCTGAGCAGGAGGCAGGTGAGCCTGTGAAAAAAACCCTCCTCAGTGTGGAGAACGTGTCATCGGGATACGGCGGTGAACTCATCCTCCGAAACGTTGACTTCAGGGTCTGCCAGGGGGAGCTCATGGGTATTATCGGTCCCAACGGGTCGGGCAAGTCCACCCTGCTCAGGACCGTATCGCGGATACTCAGACCGAGGCAGGGAAGGATACACCTTGACGGGAAGGATATAGGGGGCATGTCCCACAGGGAATTCGCCAGAAAGGTCTCGGTTGTGTCCCAGAGCCCCGAGTCTGCGGAAATGAGGGTGCGGGAGTATATTCTCCTGGGGAGGCTTCCCTACTTCGGGAAGTACCAGTTCTTTGAGACGGACCATGACGAGGCCTTGGTGGAGAGGTATATGGAACTGACCCATGTGAGCAGGTTCAAGAATTCCATGATGAGCGAGATAAGCGGCGGGGAAAGGCAGCTTGCCTCCATTGCCAGGGCCCTGGTGCAGGAGCCCGAACTCCTGCTCCTTGACGAGCCCACCTCCCACCTGGACATAACACACCAGGTACAGATCCTTGAACTAATAAGGCGTCTGAACCGGGAGTTGGGGCTCACGGTCCTCATGGTTCTCCACGATCTGAACCTGGCGAGCGCCTATTCCACCAGGCTGCTCCTCATGAACAGGGGCTCTGTTTTCAAGGTGGGGAGCCCTGAAGAGGTTATTACCTACAGGATCGTTGAGGATGTGTACGAGACAGTGGTTCTTGTTGAAAAAAACCCCCTTTCGGGCAAGCCGTGCGTGTTCCTGGCAACGGAAGAGGATATGAGAAAGGGAAAAAAAGGATGATAGAGATTTTCGAAAAGGGCGGGCCGGTCATGTACCCGCTCCTTGCCTGTTCCCTTATGGCCCTTACGGTAATTATTGAACGCCTTATCTTCTGGATAGGGGAAGATATTCGGCGTGACCAGAAACTGGTTGACAGGGTACTCTCCCTCTGCCAGACCGGAAGGTGGGATGAGGTCAGGGGAACCATAGGAGGTTCCAGGGATTTTGTGATCAGGATCCTGGTTGCGGGGATACTTCACAGGGATTTCTCCATGGCCAAGGCCATGGAGTCGGCGGCCGCCGATGAGGTCAAGAGGATGAACCGCTACATGGTGGTGCTGGACACCATGATCACGGTGGCGCCCCTCCTTGGGATATTCGGGACCGTGATCGGGATCATCAACTCCTTTGACCTTTTAGGCGCCACAGGTATAGAGGACCCGAGGGCCGTTACAGCGGGCATTGCTCAGGCCCTCATTACCACCGCGGCGGGCCTGGGCATAGCGATTCTCTCTGTCTTTCCCTACAACTACTTTAACTCGCGTATATCCCTTGCCGTGACGGCCATTGAAAAATACGCCACCAGTCTGGAGATCGTATATGAAAAACTGGCCCAGGATCCCTGTGAAAGGGGGGAGGGGGATGTCCCATGAAGGTAGGATTTGACACCAAAAAGAAGGCCAGGATAGAAATG
Organism: Deltaproteobacteria bacterium; assembly: GCA_011051075.1. Taxonomy (GTDB): domain Bacteria; phylum Desulfobacterota; class DSM-4660; order Desulfatiglandales; family Desulfatiglandaceae; genus Desulfacyla. Next base: position 3,600 of record DREN01000146.1, read on the forward strand.
CTCCCCCTCATCGATATAGTGTTCCTCCTCCTGGTCTTCTTCATCTACGCGATGCTGTCCATGGCGGTGCACAGGGCCCTTCCCGTGGCCCTTCCCACCTCTGAAAGCGCAAAGGTAAACAAGCAGATGCTCCTGTCAGTCACAGTGGACGCAAAAGGCGCCGTCCATGTTGACAAGGTCCCCGTACCCCTGGGATCCCTGGCCTCGGTGCTCAGGGAAAAGGCCGGAAAATCAGACAACCCTGGGGTGCTTCTCTTTGCGGACAGGGACCTTTCGTACCAGGATCTTTTCAGGGTCCTTGATCAGATAACCAGGGCCGGCATCAGCAGGGTCTCCCTCCAGGCGGAGCTGGACCAGGGCAGGTGAAAGGGAGCGTGGCTGAGCAATAATAACGTGATCCCATGATAAATGAGAGGGGATATTATGAAAGGCTATGTGCAGGTTTACACGGGAAACGGCAAGGGAAAGACAACCGCGGCCCTCGGGCTCGCACTCAGGGCCCTGGGCGCCGGGCTCAGGGTCTATATGGCCCAGTTCATAAAGGGCTCAGGCTACTGTGAGCTGAAGGCCCTGGAGAGGCTGTCAGGCTCCGTAACCTTCAAGCAGTACGGCCTGGGCTTTTTCATCAACAGGGAACCGGATGAGAACGATGTGATCGCTGCCAGGGAAGGCCTGAAACAGGTGAGAAGGATCATGTGCTCGGGCAAATACGACCTGGTCATACTGGATGAGGCTAATATGGCCGTCGATTACGGCCTCTTTTCCGTTGAGGACCTTCTGGACTTCATAAAGGCAAGGCCTGAGAACGTGGAGCTGGTGATCACCGGCAGGAAGGCCCACCCACGGATAGTGGAGGCTGCGGACCTGGTGACCGAGATGAGGGCGATCAAACACTACTACCGGAAGGGCGTTGAGGCGCGGACGGGGATAGAGAAATAGACGGATGGGGGGCGGGAGGGTTCCGGCCCCGGAGTCTTGATAACTTGCAGGGCTCCGTCATTTAAACCGGTAATTGCTTGGAATAAATAGAGTTATCGACTTATCAAAATCCTGAAAATTCCAATCCCGCTGAAGGGGGACCAAAATTCAAATCTCAAACAAATATCAATGACCAAAACTCAAAACAGATAAGATGTCGGCGATATATCGAATGAGTGATTGGAATAGTTTAATCACGCGCAGCGCAGACGCTTGCGCCGCGTGTTGTAATTTGTAATTTGATATTGTTTGTAATTTGATCCCGCGATGCGCGGGATTGTAATTTGTGATTTTGATGCGGTAACCGGAAAAGCAAATCGCTCCTATCC
>DREN01000204.1 GCA_011051075.1 Deltaproteobacteria bacterium
CAGCTGCCAATCAGGGCATCCGGGATGACGGCTCTCCCGTAAGGGAGATAGACATCCTAGAAGATATCCTCAGGGAAATTAGGGGAATCGTCTCTTCACGGGAACGGATGTAGAGTACAATTCTCAGAATATCAGAGGAACGGCTGCACCTGGTCAATTTTATCCAGAATACGTTCGGTCGGTACCTTTCCAAAAAGGTGGTTGATGAAATACTTGAATCGCCCCAGGGACAGGAAATTGGGGGGCGGAGAAAAAACGTGACTATCATGATGTCCGATCTTCGCGGGTTCACAAGTCTTTCTGAGGAGAGGGATCCGGAGGATATGGTCCGGCTCCTGAACCGCTATCTGGAGCGGATGTCACAGGTCATCGTGGAGTATGACGGGATGATAGATGAGTTCATCGGGGATGCCATACTGACCGTCTTCGGTGCACCTGAAGAACATGATGATGATCCCCTGCGGGCAGTGGCCTGTGCCCTTAACATGCAGAATGCCCTGGTGGAGTTGAACAAAGAGCTGTCGGACGAGGGATATCCTCCCCTGGAAATGGGGATAGGGATCAACACCGGGTCGGTTGTCGTGGGAAATATCGCTTCTGAAATACGGGCCAAGTATGGTATAGTGGGAGCCACCGTTAATATGGCCTCCAGGATAGAGTCCAACGCGGTTGGGGGAGAGGTCCTCATAGGGGAATCCACCTACGCCCTGATCAGGGATTCAGTAACCGTGGATACCCCCTACACCGTTATGATGAGAGGGCTGAAAAGCCCCCTTGTGATCTACAGGGTAACCGCCATGGGGGCCCCTTACCGTATTGAACTGGCCCCCCAGCCTGTTGTTCGGGATGGCATTGAAATCCATCTCCCCTTTCACTGCTGGAAAATGGAAGGTAAGAAAATTGTGAGCACATCCATCTCGGGAGAGACCATGATCATAGGCGAAAACCTAATCGGGGCCTCGGTTGAACCCTCCCTTGAACCCATAGATGATATCAAGCTCGTATTTGATTTTTGTATGGATGCTCACTGTTTCGATGATATTTATGCCAAGGTCGTGGCAGCGGAAGAGGAGGGCGGGAAAAGAGTCACCCGGTTGAGGATTACCTCCATAAAGCAGAAGGACAGAGACGTTTTGAGAAAATGGATGTCTGATGCCTCATGAATTCAAGGACGTTACGGGTTATAAGCCTCCCTTCTCCAAGGGTTTGCAAGGAAAACGAAACAGGTGCATATTACAATGATAAGGAGATGTTACAATGCAAGAGAAAACCGGAATAATCACCATGATGGGAAATCCCCTGACCCTGCTCGGAAAACAGCCCGCAGTGGGAGATCAGGCGCCTGAGTTTGAGGTCCTGGATAACGATCTTTCGCCGGTAAGACTATCATCATTTCAGGGAAAAGTTTGCGTTTTGGCTTCAGTGCCCTCCCTGGACACCCCGGTGTGTGACCTGGAGGTCCGGAGGTTTAACAAAGAGGCCCAGGATCTGGGCCCTGATGTTGCTCTGCTCGTCATCAGTATGGATCTGCCCTTTGCCCAGAAGCGCTGGTGCGGGGCGGCCGGGGTTGAAAGTGCGTCCACGCTCTCAGACCATCTGAGGGCCTCGTTCGGCGAGGCCTACGGTGTCCTTATCAAGGAACTCCGCCTGCTGGCAAGGGCCGTATTTGTGGTGGACAGGGAGGGGCTTGTTCAATACATCCAGGTCGTCAGGGAGCAGACAGATGAACCCGACTATGAGGATGTGTTGAGCGCCCTGAAAAAAGTGCTTTAGCTTCGTGGCCTTAAACAGGAGAGCTCGTTGAGACGGGGGGGATCTTTGTGTCAGACGGGTCCTTGTCTTTTCATCCTGCGGGCGTGGTGAACCATTCAATCCAACAACTTTAAGTTACAAAGGAGAGAGGAATTATGGGTAAGACACAGGAGAATCTCCAGGAGGCCTTTGCCGGAGAATCACAGGCAAACAGAAAGTATCTGGCCTTTGCCGAACAAGCCGATCAGGAAGGCTATCCACAGGTGGCCAAGCTGTTCAGGGCCGCGGCAGCGGCTGAAACGGTCCATGCCCACGCGCACCTCAAGGCCATGGAAGGGGTGGGCAAGACCGCCGAAAACCTCAAGGCGGCCATCTCCGGCGAGACCTTTGAGTTCAAGGAGATGTACCCGGGAATGATAGAGACCGCCGGCGTGGAGGGAGAAAAGGAAGCCAAGAGGTCGTTCACCTACGCCAATAAGGTGGAGGAAATCCACGCAGGCCTTTATCAGAAGGCCCTTGACAATCTGGACCCTCCTGAAGAGGTGGATTACTACGTGTGCCCGGTGTGCGGATACACCTGCGAAAACGAGCCACCCGAGAGGTGTCCCGTATGCGGGGCCCTGGCAAAGGCGTTTAACAAGGTGGAGTAGAAATCGGCCGTTTTGGTTCAGATCCGGAGGATAAAGATCTATTCGTCCTCTTGGGGACCCTGACAGGAGAGAAGATTCCGTGGAAACTCATAAGGTGGTCCATTTTGAACCGTATCCATTTACTGTCGGTCAGAGGGTCAACATCAGATCCGGTCCCCGCAAAGGAGACTGGGAGGTGATCGGTGTAACCGACAGGAAGGTGAAGCTGCGCTGTCCCGTCTCCCTGCGGGAATTTGAATGGGACAGGTTCTGCTATTTTACAGAGGAGAAGAGCGACGTCCAATGGCCTCAGAAAGACTGAACCGTAGAATCCGGGAAACCCTGGCGTTTTACCGGAACCTAAAAGGAGGGAAAAATGAAGGCATCAGTGGATAAGGAACTGTGCATGGGAGACAGGAACTGCAACATGTTGTGCCCCGAAGTTTTCAAATACGACGAGGATGAACTCATGTCTATAGTGCTCGTTGAAGAGATACCTGGGCAGTACAAGGATCTGGTGAGGCAGGCGGCTGAGGAGTGCCCAGGCGGCGCCATCAGTCTTGAAGGTGATTAGCGAAAATCTGACGGAGTGTGAAATGGCAGAGGCAGTCAAGGTAAAGAATATCGGCCTCCGCGGCGTGACCGTCGCCGATACGAAAATAAGCTTTATTGACGGTGAAAGGGGGGTGCTCCTTTACAGGGGTTAAACATTTGAACAGTTGGCAAGGGAATCCTCCTTCATGGAGGTGGCACATCCTATCTGAACAGATAGAAAGATTCGGCATCGAGGCCTTCATAAAGAGGGCCAAGACCGATATCCTGCCAAACGTGGATTTCTACAGCGCGCCGGTCTATCACATAATGGGGATACCCCTTGATCTGATGACCCCTATCTTTGCCATCTCCAGAGTGGCAGGGTGGTGCGCGCATATCATTGGGGAAAAATTCGCCGAGGCCCAAGACAAACCCGCCCTGTACAGGCCAAAGGCCGAGTACGCGGGAGAGTACTGTGGACTGTCGGGATGTACCTATGAACCCCTTGAGGTCAGGGAGTAAGATCTCTTCTTGAGAAACCCGGAATGAAAAGACCCTTTGACAAGGCCTGGGCGCTGGATCTTCTGTCAAGAAAAAGGGGACTCCTTGGCAGGGGCCTTTCCTATGTTGAAAAGATCCTGTTCCTGCATGAGCCTGAAGGATCGGGAAGGAAGCGACGGGTACGGGGGAAAGACCAGATAAGGCTTTTCCCCGATCGGGTCCTGATGCAGGATGCCACGGCCCAGATGGCCATGCTCCAGTTCATACAGTCGGGGCGGAAAAAATCGCAGGTTCCCGCCACCATCCACTGCGACCACCTCCTGCGGGCGGACAAGGGTGCGCAGGAGGACCTCAGGAGGGCACTTACGACCAACAGGGAGGTGTATGATTTTCTCTCTTCCGCCGCGCTTAAGTACGGCCTGGGTTTCTGGGGCCCGGGTACGGGCATAATGCATCAAGTAATTTTCGAAAACTATGCCATGCCGGGATACCTCATGATCGGGACCGATTCACATACTCCCAACGCGGGAGGACTGGGCACCCTCGCCATTGGGGTGGGCGGGGCAGACGCGGCAGAGGTCATGGCGGGGTTGCCCTGGGAGACCACCAGTCCATACCTCCTCGGGGTGAGGCTGACAGGAGAGCTTACCGGGTGGGCCTCGGCAAAGGATGTGATCCTTGAAATGCTCCGGAAGTTCAGTGTCAAAGGCGGGACAGGGAAGATCGTGGAATACTTCGGTCCAGGGGCCGAGACCCTCTCCGCCACCCAGAAGGCCACCATAACGAACATGGGGGCTGAGCTTGGGGCCACCAGTTCTGTGTTCGTGTACGACCGCTCCATGGATGCCTATCTCAGGAATGTGGGCAGGGAGGAGGATGCGGAAGAGGCCCTGTCCATGGCTGAAATATTACGACAGGATGAAATCTGCATCACAGATCCTGAAAGGGTGTTTGATGAACTGGTTCAGATGGACCTGGGGGAGATAAGACCCGCGCACGCAGGCCCCTACAGCCCGGACCGGGTGACACGGGCTGAGGATTTCAGGGAGCTCATAAAGGCCGAGGGATGGCCCGAGGAAGTATCGGCCGTGCTTCTGGGTTCATGCACCAACTCATCCTATTCAGACCTGTGCGCCGCTGCCCAGGTGCTGGAGCAGGCAGCGGATCATGGCGTCAAACCAAGGGTTCCGCTTATGCTCTCTCCCGGTTCAAACCGCATATATGAGACCATAAAGAGGGGGGGAATCCTCAAAAAAATTAAAGATGCCGGGGCTACCATACTTGCGGCCTCCTGCGGTCCCTGCATAGGCCAGTGGGACCGAAGCGATGTTGAAGACGGTGTTCCCAACTGCCTGTTTACCACGTTTAACAGGAACTTTCGTGGGAGAAACGATGCCAATCCCGAGACAAAGGCCTTTCTCACCTCTCCCGCAATGGCGGCGGCCCTTGCCGTTTCAGGGGATCCGGCCTTTAATCCGGAAA
>DREN01000077.1 GCA_011051075.1 Deltaproteobacteria bacterium
ATCAGAGACAGCGTTGCACTTGTAACGGGAGGGGCCTCGGGTCTGGGAGAGGCATGTGTCCGTTCCCTTCTTGATCGGGGCGCAAAGGTTGCGATCCTCGATTTTGCAGAGGAGAGGGGGGAAAGGCTTGCATCTGAGATAGGAGCCTCGGCCCTTTTCTGCCTGGCAGACATCACCAGGGAACAGGATGTGCAGAGGGCCATAGACAGGACGGTTGAGGCCTTCGGGGGGATCAATATCGCGGTTAACTGTGCCGGGGTGGGTATACCGGCCAAGGTCCTTGGCAGGGAAGGTCCCATGTCCATGGACCATTTCAACAGGGTGATACAGATCAACCTCATGGGGACCATGAACGTGGTCAGGCTTGCCGCTGAAAAAATGGTCAAAAATAAGGGTAATGATGATGGTGAAAAGGGGGTGATGGTCAACGTGGCATCGGTGGCCGCCTTTGACGGGCAGATCGGTCAGGCCGCTTACAGCGCCTCAAAGGCGGGGGTGGTCGGCATGACGCTGCCCATTGCCCGTGAGTTTGCGGAGTACGGCATCAGGATAATGACCGTAGCCCCGGGGATCTTCAGGACCCCCATGCTTGAGGCCCTGCCTGAAAACGTTCAGGAGGCCCTTGGAAAGATGGTGCCCTTTCCAAGACGCCTGGGAGAACCGCGGGAATTTGCGGCACTTGTGCGGCACATAGTTGAAAACCCCATGCTCAACGGCGAGGTGATCAGGCTTGATGGGGCCCTGAGGATGGCGGCGAAATAGGGGCTGGGTACTGGATGCTGGGTACTGGGTACTGGGTATTTACCCGCCGGTAGTATGGCGGGCTGGAAACTTGAGACTTGAACCTGGTGATGCGTTAGTCCGACGTCTAATGACCAATGACTGATGACGACCAAAGGCCAGATCGACAATCCAGAGGGTCAATAATCAATAGTTAATTACAAACACGGAGGCTATCATGAGACAAGTGGCCATACTCGGGGTGGCAATGACCAAGTTCGGTGTTTTGGAGAAGACCAACCTGGAGATGTTTGCCGAGGCAGGACTTGAGGCCATTGCCCTGTCAAACCTTGAACCGAAAGATATGGAGGCCCTTTACTTTGGAAACTGTCTGGGTGATTTTGAAGAGGGCCAGATGCATATGGCGCCCTTTGCCCATGCGGAATTGGGGCTGCCCGTGGGGGTGCCTGCGACCCGGTTTGAATCCGCATGCGCAACGGCCACCGTTGCCATCCGTCACGCTGCCCTCCTTGTGGGGTCGGGGGTCTATGACGTGGTCCTTGCCGGTGGCACTGAGAGGGCCTGTGCCATGGGCACCCCCCTGGCCACCAGGACCTTTGCCATGGGACATCACGCACAGCATGAATCAACGGCAGGCCTCACCTTCCCGGGGGTATTTGCCATGGCCGCCCATATCTACTCTGAAAAGTATAAGGTTCCGCTAAAGGAGTTGAAGCGGAACATGGCAGAGGTGGCGGTCAAGAACCATTTTCACGGCGCCATGAATCCCAAGGCCCATTTTCAGAAGGAGATAGACGTAGATACCGTGCTGGACGGCATGATGGTGGCTGATCCCCTTCAGCTCTTTGACTGCTGTCCCTTTTCCGACGGGGCTGCGGCCGTTGTGGTGGCTGAGGCGGGAAAGGCCAGGGACCTTGTGAAAAAGCCCGTTTATATCGGCGGTATGGGTCAGGCCTCGGCTGGACCTCTATACCTGCAGAAGGACCTGAGCCGGGTCATGGCCAGGGAGGCGTCCATAGCCCAGGCCTACAGGGAGTCCGGCCTGGGCCCGGATGATGTGGACGTGGTGGAGCTGCACGACTGTTTTACCATCGCGGAGATCCTGGCCCTTGAGAGCTTCGGCCTGTACGAATTCGGGAAGGCCTACGACGCGGCCGCCAAAAGGGAGACCTACCTGGGCGGTAGGGTGGTAGTTAATCCATCGGGCGGGCTCAAGGCCAAGGGACATCCCATAGGGGCGACAGGGGCCGCGCAGGTAACTGAGATCGTGGAACAGCTCCGGGGAGAAAGCGGGCCTCGCCAGGTAGAGGGGGCCCGGGTGGGTCTGGTTGACACCCTGGGCGGAGACTTTGGAACCATATGCAATATAGTGCTGAGGAACTGAACCATGGAATATAAGCTTACTTATGAGCAGTTTCAGCAGGGGCTTGAGCGGGGTGAACTCCTGGGTTTGAAGTGCAACACCTGTAACAGCGTTACCTTCCCACCCATGGTGCGATGCCGTGAGTGCAACAGCACCGACCTTGAGGTTACTCAGATGTCCGGGAAAGGGACAATCCGGACCTTTACCGTGATCAGGGTGGCGCCGGAAGGTATGACCCCTCCGTATGTGGTTGCCATGGCCGAAACAGACGAAGGGGCCTGGGTTATGGGAAACCTGGTGGGTATTGACCCCGATGACGCGCATATGGGGCTAATGGGTAAGAAGGTCTCCCTGGGAAGCCATCTGGTCAAGGGAGACACCTATTCAGGAGGGGATTCCAGGGTCATTACCTTCAGCCTGGTTTAATCCGGTGACCCGGGTGGCCCATGGCTGATCCGTCTCCCACGGCGGTGCTCCATGAACCTCATGGCCGCCACTGCCCCTGATATTCCTCTCAGGGCCCTCTCCGCGCTGGGATAGACTGGGATCCCCTGACTCTGATATCGCTGCTGCATCTTTCTGGAGATCTTCTCCACCTCCACCTCTTCCGGCAGGTGTGCTCTGTTCTCGAATACCATGACAATCTCCCTGCCGGTTTCTCTTTTAAGGATTGTCAGAGGGTCTAAAAGCTCTCTCAGGTAAGATCCGGCCCCGGGCGGTTCCAGACCGTTCATTGTGTAAAAGGCGGGTACTTCTTTTTCAAGGGTCCTCACGAGCACCACCATAACAAGTACGTCCACAGGTTCGTGGGTGAGGATCTCCTCGGCCAGGGCCCTGACCGTATCTGGCGGAAGGGCGGGCGAGCCTGTATCCAGGGGGTTGGCCATGCTGTTGCCAGGGGTGGGAAAATAGTTCCTCAGCCTCTTCTGAGTGCCACGGCTGAAGGCGGGTATCTGGAGACCCTGCCGATGGGCAAGGTCAGAGGCGAAGACCCCGATTGCTCCACCTCCACCAAGGAGGGCAAGTCGGGGGCCAGGGTTTTTCAGGTATCTGAGGGCAACGAGGGTGTCCAGCATCTCATCGAGTCCCTTAACAGTGACAGCCCCTGCCTGGGCCAGGGCCCCCTTCCAGATCCCGGCTTCTCCCCCCATGGATCCGGTGTGGCTCAGTGCGGCCCTGGCCCCAAGGGGGCTGAGCCCCCCTTTCCAGATGACCACCGGTTTCTCGCGGGTCACTCTTTTGAGGATTTCGAGAAATCCCCGGCCGTCTCGTATACCCTCGAGATAGGCTGCCATATAACCGGTTTCAGGGTCATCGGCCAGGTATTCCATGAAGTCCCGGGCATCGAGATCACAGCCGTTGCCGAAAGAGACCACCTTGCTCAGGGCGAGGCCGAGGGCGGGGGCCTCATGTGCTAAATCGGTGGCAACCCCCCCGCTCTGGGAGATCATGGCCACGGGACCCGGTTCTGTGGAAAAATCAAAGCCGGGAAGGAAGGTTATGCCCCCGCGCGGGCTGTGAATTCCAAAACAGTTGGGCCCCACCACCCTTATTCCCTGGGCCGCGATCTTGAGAATTTCCGACTCCAGGGCCGCTCCCTGCTCTCCTGCCTCAACAAACCCGGAGGAATGGATCTGGGCCACCGCCACCCCTTTGTCCAGACATTCCCGCAGCACCTGCGGTACGGCCCTGGCAGGGACCGATATGGCGGCAAGATCAACCGGCCCTTCCACCTCCCTGAGGCTCCTGTAGATCTTGAGCCCTGCGATTTCTCCGCCTCTTGAAGAGATGGGGTAGAGCCTCCCCTTGAAACCGTACCGGATTTGACTGAGGAGGATGAGTTGACCAAAGGAGACAGGGGTGCTGATCCCACCAAAAAGGGCCAGCCCCCGGGGGTTAAACATCCTGTCAAGCTGTAGACGTTCCTCAGGTTTCATGGGTTTCACGCTCAAGGTTCATGGATTTTTCCTCATGGTTCAGGCCCTCAGACCTCTCCCGCATCTTTCATCCTGCATCCTGCCTGCGGTTCATGCGGGAGTATATGGGGACAGGACTCCAGAGTCAAATGTAAAGGGGGGATCGAGAGATTATGATCCTGGGAAACTGGTGAATCCTGACTGTCCGGATAAATGCGCACCTTCAGACGGTCTGAGGGTAATAGACCTCGGGTAATGCTCCCGGCACCCAAGGGAGAATTGCTGAGTTTAGAGCTTTCATCTTGACTATGGGAATTAATTGGATTAAAAAACTGAGCTTAATTTACTGAGAGAGAACTCTTTAGAGTGAAATCCTTGTTCAGGACAGGTTTATCATGGTTTCAGGCAAAGCAGGCTCGGTCATAGAAGATAGAAAGGCAAAGGCGGAAAGGCTGAAGGCAGAGGGGATCAACCTCTATCCCGCAGGCTACAGCGTAGATATTACATCCTCTGAGGCCGTGGATCGTTTCCAGGGGATGGACGAGCAGAGCCTTGAGAGGGAAAGCGGAACTTATTCAATGGCCGGAAGGGTAATGTCGCGCCGGGATTTTGGAAAGGCCTCTTTCATTCATATAAAGGACAGGACCGGCCGGGTGCAGGTCTACGTGAGAAAGGACAGGGTTCCGCCTGATAAGTTCGGCATGTTCAAGCTCATGGATATTGGGGATTTTATCGGGGTCAGGGGCCCTTTTTTCAGGACCAGGACGGGTGAGCTTACCCTCCTGGCGGAAGATATCTCCCTCCTGTCAAAGTCCATGAGGCCTTTGCCGGAGAAATGGCACGGCCTGACCGATGTGGAGACCAGGTACCGGCAG
>DREN01000068.1 GCA_011051075.1 Deltaproteobacteria bacterium
GCTATAGTAATCGCGCAGGCTCTTTAGATCCCCTCCCGCACAAAAGGCCCTGTCCCCGGCCCCTGTAATAATTCCCACCCATAAATCGGGATCATCTCGAAATTCGATCCAGGCCTTATTGAGCCCATCAAGGGTTTCCCCATCAAGAGAATTCATGGCCTCAGGCCGGTTGATCGTAATGATGGCAATTTTTTCCTTTTTCTCGAACAAAACAGACACGCTCTTCTCCTTTACCTCCTATTTCCTCATCAAACCGGGCGAAAACAGTTGATGTCCATGATATGCCCCTTTCTTTCTTTAGAAAAGAGCGCCCGGACCCTCATGCCATGTTCAAGTTTAGCCACATCGGTCTCTCCCAAGAGATGGACTATTGACGTGTCTGCACCATCGAGCCTGATTATTCCATAAGCCAAAGGAGCCTCTCTTGGATGATGGTTTTCCTTGTGGTATACAACCGTGAAGGTCAACAGGGTCCCTTCCGGTCCCACCTCTATCCATTCATCTGTCTCCACAAAGCACTCCTTGCAAAATAACTGGGCAGGTACGATTATCCTTTGGCACCTTGGGCACCTCTTCCCCACGATCTTTTGGTGATCTCTCAGCTCGACAAAAAACCGGCTGGCTGTCTTGCCCGCCGAATAGCTGAAAGGCAAATCCACTTTCCCTGCAAGGACCATCTTTTCACCATTATCGTTCATCTCACCTCCCCTTTACTCTCATTCCTCAACGGTCTTGAAATAGAGGATGTCTCCAATATTTCCCTCTCTCTCCTCCTTCAGCACCGCCTCCACCCGCATTCCCACATGCAGCTTATCGGGATCGCCCTCTTCCAGGATATGATTGATGGCGGAGTATGCCCCATCTAATTGAATCAGGCCCGCCCCATAGGGTATAGGCCGTGGTTTTCCCGTGGACCCATCAATAAAAGGAAAATAGATCGATGTATGGGCAACCACAGTTCCTTTGGGGCCGACTTCCACCCACTCGTCCGTCCTCGTAAAACATTCACCGCAAACTGGGCGCGGAGGCACCAGCACCCGCTCACATTCCGGGCACCTGACCCCCATGATTTTACCGTTCTTCTTCAACTCCCTAAAGAACCTCTCGTAGTGGGCCCCGGCAGGGAATCGATATTGAAGTTTCATATGTATGGGGACTCGAAGGAGTTCTTCCCCCTCTCTGTTTCTGTTCATTGCGCACCTCTTAATCGGGCCTGCTGGACAATATGACAACATCGCTCCAGCAATAGACTCCGTAACCGGTAGCAAGTGCCAGGTTTACATCCGGGATCTGTCGCTTGCCGCCTCTTCCATGGATCTGCAAAGCAGCCTCGGCCACGCGGATTGTCCCGGAGGCCCCAACAGGATTGGTTGAAATAACCCCGCCCGAAGGATTGACGGGAAGCTCGCCATCCATCTGTGTGATGCCATCATCGATTAGCCTTCCACCCTCACCATCTTTGCAGAATCCCAGGGCCTCATACCAGGCGATCTCTGCATAGGTCAAAGGGTCATAAATCTCGGCAACATCGAACTCCTTCAGGGGTTCCCTTATTCCTACTGTCTCATAGGCTACCCTGGCTGCTTCTCTCAGGCTTCTCATGGTGGCGAGACGGTTTTTTACCTCACCCAGATAAATATGATCATGTCGCGTGACCGCCGCCCTCACCCATGCGGGCCTTGGGCACCTCTTTTTTGCGATCTCTTCAGAGGCGAAAATGATAGCGCAGGCACCGTCCGATTGAGGGCACATCTCCAAACGATGAACAGGGTAGGCCAACACAGGAGATTCGAGCACCTCTTTAACGGTAAGGTCGGGCATCTGGAGGTGGGCATGGGGGTTATTACAGGCATTGCGGCGAGCCTTTACTGCAACTTTGGCCGACTGCTCCTGGGTAACACCGCGATCCGCCATGTACTCTGAAACGGAGAGGGCAAAATTGCCGATGGCCGCTGCAGCGACATGACGATCCCAGAACGGATCGGTCAGGGCCATGCCCGCTGAGGTATTGCCGTCGGAGTGCTTCTCAAAGCCCACGACCATTACCCTGTCAAATAGCCCGGAGGCCGCATGATAGTATCCCGAAATAGCCCCCGAGGTCCCTGAAGTACCCCCTGTGGAGATCTTAAATGAGTGCTTCATGAAAGCGCCTCCCCCTTCTCCACACCACATGTCATGAAGCGCTCTTCCCTCAAACAGCTCCATGTTGGCGAGTACTACCGCATCAATCTCCGCTATGGTCATCTCGGCATCCCTCAGCGCTGCAGAAGCGGCTTCGTAGACCAGCTCCATCTCATTGAGATCTTCCCTGCTGCTGCAATGGTTGGTCTGCCCGGTTCCTATAATAGCTACCTTTTTCCCCACTTAGGTCTATCCCCCTTTTCAATTTCCCACGATCATCACATACTGACCCTGCCCGCAACATCCGGTTGTTCCATGGGAAAGCGCCCTGCTTGCCCCCCTGACCTGGCGGTTCCCCGCCTTTCCACGGACCTGCAACACCGCCTCTACCAGGCGGGTCAACCCGGCGACTGTAACCGGATTGCCCGCGATCATGCCTCCTGAGGGATTAACAGGAAGCGACCCTCCCAGAGATGTCTGTCCTTCCTTGAGAATTCTTGCCCCCTTACCCCTGTCGCAAAAGCCCATAAGCTCTGTCCAGAGGAGTTCCTGATAGGAGAAGGCCGCAGAGACCTCAGCCACATCCAATTCTTTTAATGGATCGGAAATTCCCGCCATGCTGTACGCCGCATTTGAGGCCTTGATCAGTGCATCCCCCCCTGCCAAATCCCGGTCACCAAGGTAGTGGGAGTCCACACAGCTCCCTGCTCCCAATATCCATACCGGTTCCTTTGAAAGGGTTTTTGCCTTATCTCGAGATGCCAGCACAACAGCGCATGCCCCATCTGACACTGGAGATGCATCCATTTCCTTGATGGGGTAAGCCAACATGGGAGAATTCATGACTTCTTCAACCGTGGTCTCCTCTACCTCCTGGGCATATGGGTTGTTTTGAGCATCCCTGCGGTTCTTGATCACGACCCTGGCACAATCTTCTTGTGAGATTCCGAACTGTTTCATATAAAGATTGGCCTGAAGCGCTCCTGCTGAAAGATAATCCAGTCCCAAAGGCTGCTGATAAATAGGGTCGAAAACCCAATTGCTGATCTCGTAATGATCGCCCATGGAACCCCTGCACTGCGAAACTACCAGGGTAATCTCTGAAGCGCCTGCGAGAATGGCCATCATGCCCTGAAATGCCGCCCCCAAACCATCGCCTGCCACCCTGCTTTCCGGCTTCATGATCGATCCGACCACATCTGCCAGCATCTGATTTGAGGCGGTCCTCCCGTCCCATAGATCCACGCTGGATGTAACGATGGTGTCCAGATCATCCCTATCTATGCCAGCCTCCGCCATAGCCTGTTGGACGACTTTGAAAACAGTCTCGGGAATATCTTCATAGCCCTTATCTGCCTCAAATTTCGTCTGACTCGTACCTATAATGGCAACCTGTGGATCCATTGCAGATTCATCTCCCTATATACAAACTGTGAAAAAAACAGATAACCATCTGAACTCTAAGTTGTTTTGTTCCTAATGACCAATACACACCACACCAGGATTCTTGCGATTTGGGTACTCTCTCATATAATCTTGATAGGTGGCGAATTCACCCACAAAACCTCCGACCCCTCAGGATCAACCCCATAGATCACATGTGGAACAGTTGATTTGAAGTATATGGAATCCCCTTCTTTTAGGACGTGGACCTCGTCTCCGACCTCAACCTTAATCTCCCCCTTCAGAACCATGCCAAACTCGTCTCCTTCATGGGTATATCTTTCTGACGGTACGTCGAAGCGTTTTAGCCTCGCCTGCACCACCTCAAACCTCTTGTTCCGCAGGGAAGGATTCAGCAATTCGAAATGGATTTTGTAGTCGTCGCTGGTCCAGACCTTTCGGTCTTCTTTGTGGCAGACAGCGCTAATTTTTTTCTTTTCGCTCCCCCCAAGAATATAACCGGCATCCATACCCAAAAAATTTGACAATTTGATAAGCGTGGAAAGTGATGGAGAAGTGTTGTTGTTTTCCACTTTCGAAATAAGACTGACTGAAAGGCCTGTTTCTCTGGCTACATCCTTAAGTTTTAGCCCTTTTTTCAACCTGACCGCTCTAATTTTGGGACCTATATCTATTTTAGCTTCCATCTAATTTGCTCCGATTTACTCTGATTCAAAAATTACAGTATAGATTCTATAAATAGTCAAATTTGTCAAGACATTTTTTACTATTCTTCAATAAAATTTCGTTTGAGGATAATATCAGACAAGATCCACCCCAACACCGACACACCTGTCAGGGGCGGACAGGCGGGAATTGCGAATCAGGAATTGGGTCCCACGGGACCCGGGGTTCAGTCCGAGAGATTAGATCACCCAATCTCTGGGACTAAACCATTTTCACAGTAGATTAAGACCCTTAACTCGATGGAAGATATTCGGAAAGTACACATAAGCTACAATCTATAGGCTTAGAGAAAAACATTTTCTTAAAATCTATAAGACTCTAACCGCTACCTCCTTGACACTCATCCTCCCGTCCCCTATGATCTCCCCCATGTTCAGGTGCTCCTGAGCGAGCTTAAAAGGGAACGCCGTAAAAACGGGACGGGCCCGCCGCTGTGACCCTCCCCCTGATTCCTAATTATTTAGGAAAAGGGGGAACTCATCCGGCATTTTATGCCACTGTGAGGTGCCACGGGATCTACCCGCAGGGCCTTATGGGAAGGTGGCCGGGAGGGGAGGGGAGTCAGAAGACCTGCCTGGGCAGAGTGCCGCGGCCCTCGTGGACCGGGAGCGGCGCGATCCTGAGGA
>DREN01000190.1 GCA_011051075.1 Deltaproteobacteria bacterium
GAAATATTTACATAACGAACTCGGGACAAACAGGACTCAAAATCCAGTGGACCTTGCGTCCGTGTCGGTTCGATTCCGACCTCCGGCACCATTAGGGGAGACAGGGGACGTCCTTAAATAATCAAACAACTCAATCGTCCCGTCCCCCCGGTTCACATCCAGCAGTGGCATGATAACGGTCTTCCCGGCAGGCTCCCATTCGTCCAAGAAAATAAACGGGAGGCCCGTTCCCTCCATGGCCTCGCCATCTTTTCTGATTCCTCCTCTCCCTCCAATAAATTCTAAGGGTTGACTTTTAGTTTATTTTAAATTAATCTTAAGGGAAATTAAAGATAATCTGGAGGTGATGAGAATGTCGCAATATCTAAGTGCAAAGGAATTTCGGGCGCGTATTCCCACCATTCCTGAAGATCTCAAACGCTGGAAAGAAATCATTGTCTTGAAGAAATCAAAGCCGGTATTCAGGGTCGTACCTTTTGAAGAGACACCTGCCGATTTGCTCGATCGTGCGGATACCATAAGAGACCCTGCCCAACCAGACCTTCAAGAACTTGCACAGATCGTTCACAAAATCAGGGAAGTCGGTTGAAAATCATTATTGACACCAACGTTGCGCTTTCAGGTCTGCTCTGGGGAGGTCCGCCTAACCAAATCCTGAAGTGGGCGCGGGACAGGGCCATACAGATTTTGGCGTGTGATAAAACGGTGGATGAACTCAAAAGGGTTCTTCAATACAGGAAATTTTCGAACCGGCTTTCCGTTCTGCAGAACACCCGACAAAAAGTCCTGGCGTACTTCCTCAATCTTGTCGCTTTCGTACCGGATCCGGAATCAGTTCCATCCATCATCGAGGCAGACCCCTTCGATAATCTTTTTCTCGCGCTCGCCTCTGAAAACGGCGCCACACTCATCGTTTCGGGAGACAGGCATCTCCTTGATCTGGAAAGTTTCAACAATATCCAGATCGTCACGCCGAGTGAAGGGGTTCAGACCATCTCCCACATCCTCACCATCCGGTAACCCTGAGTGGAAGTCAAAGAAACAGGGCCAGGGACCTATTCTGCGGTTGGTGTGCGATTGGGCTTTGGATCCCGATGGCGGATTTGGCAAAAAGGCCTGAGATGGCGCCCGCGGCGGTGAGCTGCGCGGTAAAAGGAGGAGAGATCACAGCGAAAGAAGCAGATTATCATCTGGAAAATTGAGTTGTTTGACTATTTAAGGACGTCCCCTGCACATTGCCCTGTATTTCGTTGACTTCTGAACAACACCAAAGTAAAAACCAGGCAAGATCTGCGGGTCTGTTCAGGACCCGGTACTGTTTCAGCGCCCCCAACCGGGCTGAATCAAGGAAGGTCCTCTTGAAAAAAGGCGGTCCCTATATAAAACATATCTACTGGCTTACAGAGGATGAAGAGGCCCGCCTGAGGGATGAACTCCGGGCCCGGGAGATCAAGATCAAGACGGCCAGGGGGATAGTATGCACTCCCCTGGACAGGATAAACAGGATCGCCAGCGTGGCCCCGGAGGTCTGGAACGACAGTTGCAGCAGGCAGGGGAGCTGGTACAGAAGATCTGAGAAAAACGGGCTCTACCTCATAATAAGCTCCTTTGAACTGGAAGGATACGGGGACAGGAGATCGGCGGTTATCACACAGTCAGATTTTGTGCCGCCCAGGCTGGCCTCCATGGAGGATAAAGAGGCGCTCTCAGAAAGCCCCGGGTTCAGGGACAGGGTGCCCGATCAGTGGAAAGAGGTGGGGGAAACAGAAAAGAGGATCTACCTGAGGTGGGCCAGGAGGCTCGGATCAGACGTCAATGACTACGATTTCCTCTACCGGTCCCACACGGCCAACCATGCCAACTTTATCGATCCTCACTTCTTTATTGAGAGCGAGGATGGGATTATCCCCTACTCCATTGACAGAAGTGCCCATCTCTGTTCCTGCTGCGTGGAGCTCTTTCAGGTGTTAGGGGAAGAATTCAAGCAGAAGCTCGTGGCCCCCTGCCCAGGCGCCACCATCTTCGCCCGCCTGAAACCGGATCGTTATCTCCTGGTGGAAAGCTCCGGTCCTTTCCCAAATCAAAAGGCATGAGGCAGTAACATGGACATCCCCTTCAAAGAGTACTACCAGAAGATCATCTCCCAGCCCGAAGAGTTTCTCAACCCGATGGTTCATATCCTGGGGATAGTTGTTGCGGGGGCGGTGACCTGGTGGGTATTCAACATGGTCATGGGAAGGGTCCGCAAGAGGTATGGGAAACGCCCCTTCTTCGAGAAGAACCTGCTTCTTTTCTCCCTGATCAGGCGGGCCGGGCATTACTGCATCCTTATCGCAACGGCCTCGGCCCTACTGAACATGTTCAACCTGCCCATAGCCAACAGTATTTTCGAGGCGGGCATGATCATGCTCCTGGCCTCAATCGCCTACAGCATGGTGAAGAACATCCTGCCGTACCTGGAAGAAAACTTCTCCAAAAAAACAGACACCAAGATGGATGACGTGATCATAAACCTGTCCAAGAAGTTCTCAGGGATCATCATCTACGTTGCGGCGGGGATCATGGCCCTGGACAGGCTGGGGCTGAATGTAATGCCCTTTGTGGCCGGCGCGGGAGTGGCAGGTATTGCCATCGGATTTGCGGCCAAGGATACCCTTTCAAATATGATTTCCGGGATACTCCTCATCGTGGACCGTCCCCTCAAGGTCGGGGACCGTATTGAGGTCTGGTCTGCGCCGAAAAACTCCGCATCCTGGGGAGATGTAATCGACATCGGTCTCAGGGCCACCAAGATCAGGACCACCGACAACATCGTGATTATCATCCCTAACAGTGAGATCATGAACAGGGATATTGTCAACTACACGGCAGTGTCCGATGAAATAAGGGTGAGGATCCCCATCGGGGTTTCCTATGAATCAGACATTGGCAAGGCAAAGGATGTCATAGTTGAAATCAGCCTTCAACTGGACTGGGTCATAAGAGATCCTGCCCCCAAGGTGGTGGTCAAGAACTTCGGCGAGTCATCCGTTGACCTCGAGGCCCGGATCTGGATCCGTGACCCCCGCAGGCGGATGGATACCATCTCCTATATTACAGACAACGTGAAGGAGGCCTTTGAGAGGGAGGGGATCGAGATCCCCTATCCCAAACGGGAGATCTTCATCAAAAAAGAGGCGAGCTGACCTCCTGCGGTCAACCGTCCATGCCCCTGTCCGATTCCCACCCCTTCAGGGGGCAATCCTCACACATCGGTTTTTTGCGGCAATGGTTTTTCCCTGTCTGCACGATCAGGGCGTGAAACTCGTTGAAAAGACCGTGGTCCTCGGGGAGGTGGTCCATAAACAGCCCCTGCAGCTCATGGTAGGTTGCCTCCTCTCCAACCATGGCGTGCCGGCTTAAGATGCGGTGGGTATAGGCGTCGATTACAAAGACCGGTCTCCTTGCCGCATAAAGGATTATGCTGTCTGCGGTTTCAGGTCCAACCCCGTTTATTGAGAGCAGCCCTTCCCTGAGACGACCGGTCTCTTCCTTCAGAAAGGCCCCCACATCCCCCCCGTACCGCTCAAGGATAAAATGGACGAGGTTCTTCAGCCTCCGGGCCTTTACGTTGTAGTAGCCGGCCGGGCGGATCTCATGGGCCAGTTCATCTGTTGGGAGGAAAGCAAGTCTCTCCAGGGAAATAAGCCCCTTTTTTTTCAGGTTGGAAACGGCCTTTTCCACGTTGGTCCAGTTCGTGTTCTGGGTGAGGATAGCCCCGATCATCACCTCCATCTCGGTCCTGGCAGGCCACCAGTTCTGCGGGCCGAAGTGGGCCAAAAGGATGCGGAACATGCTCATCAATCGTTGACCTGTGGGACTCCGAGGTGCGAATCGTTCCATATGGCCTCCTTCTCAAGGGGATGATCTGCCGCTCACGCCCTGTTCTCCCTGCGGCGGTTCACCCTGAATCCGGCTCAGGTGGCGGCCCAACACCGGACAATGTTGCGGCCCGGTCAAGTATGTCTTGACAGGGGAGTGAAGATACCCTAAGTTTTCCGCCTGTGTCAATAGGTGACCGCAAAACCCTGTCTCATTGCACAGGGACGGCAGCGTGCGCTTGAAATAAGCTACGGGAAAGCCCCAGGAGAGAGTCTCGGTTGGAGCATGTACGGGTCTCTGCCTGCTCCGAAGCTGTAATCCGAACTAAGGGGGCGTTCCATGTCGTGATGAAATAGTTTGTTGCGGCCTTTGGAAAAGAGGCCCCCACGGACTAAGGGCAACCGCACAGGTCGAAATTATTTAGCTGAAGATCTATACCTTGAAGATGGTTTCTCATGCCCATGGATAAAAAACTTGCCAACACCCGCAACATAGGGATCATCGCCCATATAGATGCGGGCAAGACCACTGTGACTGAACGGGTCCTCTTTTACTCGGGCAGGGTCCACAGGATGGGTGAGGTGCATAACGGCGAGGCCACCATGGACTGGATGGAAGAGGAGAGGGAGAGAGGGATCACCATCACCTCTGCCGTCACCTCCTGCCAGTGGATGGGACATACCATCAACATAATCGATACGCCCGGCCATGTTGACTTCACCATCGAGGTGGAGCGCTCCCTGCGGGTCCTGGACGGCGCCATAGGGGTGTTCTGCGCGGTGGGGGGGGTGGAGCCCCAGTCTGAAACGGTCTGGCGCCAGGCCGACAGGTACAGGGTTCCCAAGATAGCCTTCATAAACAAGCTGGACCGGGTTGGGGCCGATTTTTTCAAGGCCGTGAACCAGATCAAAGACCGTCTCGGGGCCATCCCCCTGATCCTCCAGATACCTCTGGGACAGGAGGACGGTTTCAGGGGCGTCATAGACCTAATAAGGATGAAGGCCATCCTGTGGAA
>DREN01000432.1 GCA_011051075.1 Deltaproteobacteria bacterium
AAAGAGGAGAGAAGATAGCGAAAAAGGAAGGTTATCATCTGGAGGGTTGAGTTATTTTAGTATTTAAGGACGTCCCCTTGCTCACGCGTATTCTCGCTCTGCGTACTCTGCGTCTCGTGTCCCGCCGCCCGCCTAGCAAAGCTTAAACCTTCAGCATAACTGAAGGTTTAAGGGGGAACTGGAAGGAGTCCGGCCATGAATATTCTTGATCATCTGCTGGAGGGTGAGGGCGTAGAGCAACGTGAGACGCCCAATCGAGGCGGCCATATCACCCCCCGTTATCTGGTCTTTCACTTTACCGCGGGTGCGAGCGCACAGGGTTCCATTGACCTTTTGTGCGACCCGGCATCTCGGGTCTCTGCCCACCTGGTGCTGGCAAGAGACGGGAGCATTACCCAACTGGCCCCTTTCAACGTGAAGACCTGGCACGCGGGCGTGAGCCAATGGGAGGGTCTCTCCGGGTTGAACAGTTATTCCATCGGGCTCGAGATTGACAATGCCGGCAGGCTCACAAGGGTCGGCTCCTTCTACAGGGCGTGGTTTGGCGGGGAATATCCTGAGGATGAAGTTATCTATGCCAGACACAAGAACGAGGAGGAACCCGCGTACTGGCACGCCTACACAGAGGTCCAGATGGAGCGTGCAACCCTCCTGGCCCGGCTTCTCGTCAGGGAGTACAACCTGAAGGACCTCCTCGGCCATGACGATATCGCGCCTGGGAGAAAGAACGATCCCGGACCCGCCTTTCCCCTTGCCCGGATTCGCTCGAAAGTTTTGGGTACGGGAGTAGATGGGGACAACATCTACCGGGTCAGGGCCGGGATGCTCAACATTCGCAACGGCCCTGGCAGAGAATTTGACACCGTTGCCGAACCCCTACCCCTGGACACCAGGGTTGCCCTGATAGAGAAGGGAGACAGGTGGAGCAAGGTGGCCGTGGTGGGTGATGACCGGACAACGGGCTGGGTGTACAACAGGTATATCGAGCTGGTATAGCCCCTGAAGATCAAACCAGGCCGACTTTGACATGGCGTGGCCGTGGAACGCCGTCTCCCGGGTCGGTCAGGGAAAAAACGAAAGTACAGGTCAACGATCCTGTTCACGACGCAAGATGTGAACCAGAATGCACCATTTTCAGATAACCCGATGCACAACTATAGGCCTGGAGTAGCCCTTGACGAAGCGCGCAGGCTCCATGTGCATGGGATAAGAACCTGTGAGCCGATCAACCGTCTCCTGGGTCACCAGAATATCACACCCAAGTTCCCGGGTCAGGCCCTGAATGCGCGACGCCACATTCACCGTGCTGCCGATCAGGGCATAGGCTGACTGCTCCTCGCTTCCTGAATTGCCCGCCAGGACCTTACCTGAATGAATCCCGATCCCGTGGGAGAAGAGGGGTTTGCCCTGGGCAGACCGCTCCACGTTCAGCTTCTTTAATTCCCTGCGCATATCCAGCGCAGCCCGGACAGCGGCGTCCGCGTGCCCGTCAAAGTGGACGGGAACCCCGAACACGGCCTCTATCTCGTCTCCCACAAACTGGAGTACCAGCCCCCTGTGCAGGCGTATGGCCCGGTGCATGGCCGAAAAATAGGTCCGCATCCCGGCGATAACCTCCTCAGGGGGATTGTTCTCAACAAAGGGGGTGAAGTCACGGAGGTCGGAAAACATGACCGTTCCCACCCGCCGCTCCCCTTGCAGCGGAATCCGGCCGGAGAGGATCTCGTCCCGGATCTCGGGGGTCACGTATTTACCGAAGGCGGTCCTCAAGACCTCTCTCTCGGCCAGACCCCTGATCATGTCATTGCCGGCATCGCCCAGGACACCGATTTCATCGTTGCTCACGACCCGGATCCGTGTCTGGTAATCCCCGTCCCTGACTCTGCCCACGGCCCCCAGCATATTCTTCAAGGGCTCTGCAATCGATCTGCTCACCAGCCTGTTGAGTACACCCGTGCTGACAAAGAAGAGCGCGCCAAGGATAAGGGAGAAAATGATGATCCTTCGGCCATATTCCTCGGCCGAAATGATCCGCGGATCCAACTCCCACTGAAGGGTAATCAGGGTACCCAGAAGAATGGTCACAGGGACAACGTATGTCAGCCGGTGAAACATCTTGATGCGCCGGGGAATGGATATCCTGGCCGCGCCCTCAAGGTCGGCCAGACGGCCCCGGCGAAAGAAAAAAGGGATCAACTCCCGCCGGGAGCAGGCCTCGAGTCTGTAAAAGGCAATGGACGAAGAGACAAGCCCCACCATACTGGCACGGACCGCGAAGACTACTGCTGTAGTCAGGTTCATGAGGTCGAAGGCAAAACCCAGAAAGAAGATCAGGGCCGGTGCGAGAATCCACATTCCCACATTGATACCGACGAACATATAGGGAAGATTAATAAGCCGGCGACGGGCCTTTTCAGTCAGGGCGGGAGGCGGCTCTTCTCCCCTCTGAACGCCCTTCAAACAACGGGAAATCGGACCCAGGAGACGGTGCATCACCAGCAGGGTCGATGACCCGATAACGGTGATCATAAGAAGAAGACCTGCGGCGCGCTTCCCCACCTCGAGTACGCAGGCGAGACCGCTTTTCAGGGACAGTTCGGCAAATTGCTTCAAGATAAAATCAGTGGGCGTGGCGAAGTTGAGCACAAAAACCACGCTGATGCCGATACCCATTGCCGCTACGCTGATCAGATAGAAACCGCGCAGGGATATACCGGCCGGGTCAGGCCACTGAATGCTCTGAAACTGGGGCTCTTTTTCCATACTCAAACAGTATAAACCGTTCTTTTTGAGTTAAACTCTATCATATTTATACTACCCCTGGCAAATTCCCTTGCTCTTTTTTTTATGGGCTAATTATTATTGCCGCCGCAAAAAATCCTTTGACAAGAAGAAAATCCTGCGCTATAAAGAAAAGTTCCGTAACAGCATGCCAGTAATGCGGCAGTTGGACCTTCTCTGAGGTGACAACCTCGACGGTGACCATTTTACAGCACGGCCTCGGCCCTGCGTCCCCATCGTCTAGCCAGGTCCAGGACACCGGCCTTTCACGCCGGCAACACCGGTTCAAATCCGGTTGGGGACGCCATTGTGTCTTTTTAAAGGCCTATCGAAACCTCGATGGGCCTTTTTTGGGTTTACTGACACGCAAGCCCTTCACGTCCCGCCACAGGGGGGAGTTTTTGAGCGGTTGCCATATTATCCTATCGCAAGAGGTAATACCATGAAACAACCCAAACTCCCGGGATATAATCACCGGCCCAGACAGTACTCCGGCCCCTCTTTCCAGGAGGTCCTGGAGATGCGCCAGCGCTATCTCACCCCTGCGCTGCTGACATACTACCACCGGCCCATAATGATCGTTGAAGGGTCCATGCAGTACGTTTACGATGAAAAGGGACGCAGATACCTGGACGCCTTTGGCGGCATCGTGACGATCAGCGTGGGGCACTGCCATCCATATGTGACCAGGAAGGCCCTGGAACAGATGGAGGTGCTGCAGCACGCCACCACCATCTACCTCCATCCTAATATTGCCGAGTACAGCAGGATGCTGGCGGAAAAAATGCCCGGCGACCTGAGCGTCTGCTACTTTGTAAACTCAGGATCAGAGGCGAACGACCTGGCCCTGCTCATGGCCCGCCTCTACACGGGCAATTACGATGTGATCGCACTGCGCAACGCCTACCATGGGGGAAGCGCCTCGACCATGGGCCTCACCGCCCACAGCACATGGAAGTATAACTACCCCCACAGCTTCGGGATCCATCATGCCGTCCCGCCCGACCCGTACAGGGGCCCCTGGGGCCGGGATGATCCTGAGGCCGGCACAAAGTACGCGGCTGATATCAGTGACCTCATAGCCTTTGCCACTCCGGGCCGGGTGGCAGGCTTTTTTGCCGAATCCATACAGGGGGTGGGGGGTACTGTGGTTTTCCCTGATGGATATCTTTCGGCCGCCTACGACCATATACGGAAGGCCGGCGGTGTGTGCATAGCCGACGAGGTCCAGACAGGTTTCGGTCGCATGGGGACCCATTACTGGGGATTTGAGACCCAGGGGGTAATCCCCGACATTGTCACCCTTGCAAAGGGCATTGGAAACGGGGCCCCCCTGGGTGCCGTGGTCACCACCCCTGAAATCGCCCGCGCCCTCACCGACCGCATACACTTCAATACCTTCGGGGGAAATCCCGTATCCTGTGCAATGGGAAAGGCGGTACTTGAGGTTATAGACAGGGAACACCTGCAGGAGAACTGCCTGAAACTGGGCAGGTATCTCATGGAAGGCCTGAAGGGCCTGATGCCCGACCATGATCTCATAGGCGATGTGCGGGGCATGGGGCTGATGGCAGGGGTTGAACTTGTAACGGACAGAAGGTCAAAGGAACCTGCTACAGACCAATGCGCCACCTTGCTTGAAAGGGCCAAGGAGATGGGTTTACTCCTCGGAAAGGGAGGGCTTCACGGCAACGTGCTCCGGATAAAGCCGCCCATGTGCATCACCCGGGCGGACGTGGATTTTATTATAGAGGTCCTGGACCTGGTCCTTGGGGAGGTTTAGTTCCCGTATTGTTGTAGTGGAACCGCTACCGCAGGGCCGCCGGGGTCAGGTCCCCGGCCGAGTCGCCCGTACGGGGCACTGTGGCCCTACACCCGCATGGATCAGTCTGAAACCACGTACCTCTCCAGTCTCCTCATATCCTGCCGCCCCATCTCCACCGTCATCTTCACACGGCCGTTCTCATACACCTTTTTCAGGATCCTGCCCCGGTTATGGGTGTAACTTATGGCCCTCTGGTGGGTCTGAGGAAATGACAGTGTATAGCTT
>DREN01000149.1 GCA_011051075.1 Deltaproteobacteria bacterium
ACTGGGAAACGGCGTAGGTTCCATTATTGCCGACACGGGCCTCATCTTCGGATTGACGTGCCTCCTGGCCACGGTGCCCGTCAACCGATATATCCTCAACCGCACCGGTTGGGTGCAGGTAGGCGCTGCAACACTTCTGGTGGTCGTATCCGTCATCATTCTCGTGGCGACAAAAGGAAACCCCATACTATATCGCGGGGTCGGCTTTTTTTTCCTGGTCTTGCTGGGGATCTACATGTACATGACCTACCTCTGGGCCAAAAGGGGGGGAGAGATGGCGCTGGAGGGCGAGGAAGCCGATGACTCCGAACTGGTGGGACTCGCCAAGAGCTGGCTCATGCTCTTGGGGGGGCTTTTCCTGGTGGTGCTGGGCGCCAGGGTCCTAGTGCCCAGCGCATCAGAGATAGCGCTCAGGCTGGGGGTACCCGACGATGTCATTGCTGCCACTATGGTGGCCTTTGGCACGTCTGTTCCGGAATTGATGACCGCTATTGCGTCGGTCAGAAAGGGACATCCTGAAATCACGGTGGGGAATGTTGTAGGGGCGGATGTCTTGAACTGCCTGTTTGTCATTGGGGCCGCTTCGGCCGCAAGGCCCCTGGCCATCCCGGAGAACTTCTTCCTTTTCCATTTCCCAACAATGCTCGCTATCCTCTATTCGTTCAGGTTTTTCATCTATAGGAATAGGGATGGCCGTTTCAAAAAATTTCAGGGCGCCTGGCTCCTGGGGCTTTATATGATTTACGTGATCCTCCAGTATGCCCTGAACATCGGCACAGCGCATGGTGTGTAAGGATTTTTGCTCAATGAAAAGACATTCGTCACCTCCCAGTTTACAGTCGGACCCAAAAAGCATGATTTCTCGGGATGTAACAGGGGGGAAATAATGCGATGGAGGCTCATTTAGCCAATGATGTCAATTTATTACAACCCAATGATGGCTCAGGAGTCTTTTGCTGTCTTTTGGCACGTATCTTGATGTTGAATAATTGGCAGAAAAGTCACTTCAAATTTGGTCTCAAGGAGGTGTTTTCTTATGGAAAAGGAAGAGAGAGTTCATGGATGGGAGGTAGCCAGGGAACTGGAAAAGGAAAAGGCGACCATTGGCGAACGCCTCAAGCCCGGAAGGAGACAAATAGTCGCGATATTATGGGGGCTTGTTGCATTTGGCATCGTCTTTTTTATTGGATGCTGGCTGGCGGGCAACCCGTTTGATGCGACCCAGAGGATCCCATCGGCCTATGTGAAGGCAAAGGGATGGGTAGGCACGAACGAGTGGGGCATCATCTGGCCTGTGGTGGGCCTGGCCTTGTTTTTCGAGTTCATGGACGCTTCTGCGGGTATGGGGTATGGCACCGCTCTAACTCCCCTCCTGCTGGTTATTGGCTTTGACCCCAAGCAGATCGTGCCCGCGGTTATGATCCAGCAGGCCTCTGCGGGCATAGTAGGGGCCTTCCTGCACAGGGAGTTCGAAAATGTGGAATGGAAGTTCAAACCAATGTCGGAGACTATAAAGCTGTGGCTTCTTATAGCCGGGATAGGATGTGCCGCCGTAGCCTTTTCCATCACTGCGATCTACGCCTATTTTAAGGTGGCCAAGGTATGGATCAAGCTATATGTGGCTATCCTGCTGCTCGTTATGGGGGCAATTTCACTCTGGCAGGGCAGGAGGGAAAGGCCCTACCACCCCAAACGAATGCTCTTCTGGGGTGCGCTTGCAGGGTTTAACAAGGGTGTCGGAGGAGGAGGGTACGGCCCTGTTGTCACCGTGGGCGGGATTTTGTCCGGGGTGCCGGTCAAGAGCATGCTTGCCGTGACGGCCATATCAGAAGGCACTGTCTGTGTCTTCTCCATCATCGTCTGGCTCTCACTGCTTGCAGGCGGGGTAACCATTGATTATCTCCTGTTGCCCTCCATGATGCTTGCCACCATGTTTACGGCAGTGGCAGCACCTTATACGACACGTGTCTTTCCTGAGAAGATGTGGAGGGTAGTGGTCCCGGGCTACTGCGTTATTGTGGCGATCATATGCTTCTACAAGATTATCCCAGGGGTCATAGCAAAGCTTAGCGGTTAGGCGGCTACTCCCACTGCCCGGCCGACGGGGATGGCGGGATTACCTGTCCCTGAGTGGATGGGATCCCTCCTCCCCGTACGACAAAGGCAAGAGGTCTTGACATGAATCACCATATACAAAGAGACCACAACCTTGGCCATAAGGTCTCCTCAATGCCGGGGCATGCCCCCCAATCCTACTTTCGGAGGCGATTAAGGAGTCTTGGTTATTCCATGATAGTCATGGGCATCTGTTTTCCCCTCTATTACCTGGGGCTTTTTGGCGGGGTGGAGGGGCCTCTAAACCCCGAACAACTTGGGACAAGCCTCTCCAGCATGGGTGTATCCAAGGTGCATATGTTGGTATTCTTTGTTTCACTCCTGATCTTTGCCACCACATGGAACTGGATTTACAACCTGGTCAGCCTACTGATTGGGGCACGCCTCACCTGTACGAAAAAGGTAGGCAAGACAGGCGCACCATGCGGAGCACCGGTTAGGCGAAAGAGGTTTGTGAGCAGGAAAACCGGAACAGAGGTCACCCAGTACCTGTGCGAAAGGGGTCATAGGTGCCCTGAGGCACATTTTCACCCTGTAAGAAAGGGTAGCGTCAGTCATTGCCTATGGATGATTTCCCTGGCCTTTTGTTTCATCGTCTTGTTCCTGTCATAATGCCATTGCTGACCCGCCTTTGAGGTGGGAAGAAAAAAGGGGCCCATTGCTGCAGGGATGCACGTCCCTTGAAGGCCTGGGGCTTTGGTGTTAGGATAAGGATTCAGGGGTTCGTGGTTACAAAATAAGAGGTCTTAGGCCATGAAGCAAGGTATACGGGTCCTGCTGGCGGATGACGAAAAAGAATTTGTGCTGAACGTGGCCGCCATATTAAAAGGCCGGGGGTTCGATGTGTCCACAGTCTTTGACGGTTATGAAGCAGTCCGGGCCGTCAAGTTCGGACAAGTATTTGATGTGGTCGTCATGGACCTCAGGATGCCCGGTATGGATGGACTGACAGCAATGAAAGAGATCAAGAGGGTGTCGCCCGATACCCAGGTGATCATGCTCACGGGCCACGGAAGCCTCTCCACCGGTATCCAGGCCATACGGGAGGGGGCATATGATTACCTCATGAAACCGTATGACATGGAAGACCTGGTGGAAAAGATAAAGGAGGCCCATGAGACTGAGGCCATAAGGCGCCACCCAGTGCTCTGGCCTAGGAAACTGGTGGGCCAAATTGCGCTTTGCCCGTTTAGAAGGCTTCGACCGCAAGACACTCTCTTTACAGCAGTGAAGATGATGAGCAGGGCCCCCGGAGAAGAGGTGGTGGAAGAGGCATATGTCCTTGATGAGGGGGACCGGCTTCGGGGCGTAGTAACCAAACGCGCTTTGGTGGAAGAGGCCCGAAAGACCTTCACAGGACGATCCCTTACTTGGCAGGACCTGCAAGGGAACCCAGAGCTATTGCCTAAAAAAACCGTGGCCGAGGTCATGCAGCGCTACTGGTTTGCAGCCGCGCCGAATGCCTATCTTACGGACGTGGCCAATCAGATGATTGTTCATAACGTACGGTTCATGCCTGTGGTCAGGGCGGGAAGGATGCTGGGCGTCATAAGGTTGCAGGATATCCTGCAGTATGTGGAAGAAGAGGCGGAATAAGCAGGAAGGAGTTCAGAAAGCCATGGAAAATATTTCCGGCCCGATGGGTAATACCACCATTAGGGATTTTCCATATTATCGCTCCCTATGGAATAGGGTGATCGTGGCGATTCTGGCCGCAGCCTTTCTTCCTCTGCTCCTCATCGGTGGAAGCATGTACTTTTGCACTATGTCCGAGCTGAGGAAAAAGACAATGGAGAGTGTCCGTACAGAGGTAGTTCACCACAAGGATGCGATAGATGGGTTCCTTGCCGAACGTCTCAACGACCTCCGGCTGCTTTCAGCGAATTTAAACCCCGTTACATTCACAACTCCAGAGCCCCTGGAATCTGTATTTCATTCCCTCCTTAAAGAACTGCCTTACTTCACTGACCTGGGCATTATCGACGCGGAAGGCCGGCACCTGGCGTATGCTGGCCCTTACGACCTCATCTCCAAAAATTATAAGCGGGCTGAATGGTTTAAATCCGTGATGGAAAGGGGCGTGTATGTTAGTGATGTATTCCTGGGGTTTCGTAAGGTCCCGCATTTTGTGATTGCACTTAAAAGGAGTGGCAAAACAGGGCCCTGGATCCTGCGAGCCACTATAGACGCCACATACTTTGACAGGATCGTTTCAGGCAGTGGTGTTTCCGGCGGCACGGATGCGTTTTTGATCAACCGCCACGGTGTCTTCCAATCCAAACCCCGCACAGGCAACCGACTCATGAGCCAGTCTGAATTTAGGGGCATAGCCCCCTTTGAAGGGGTCAAAATCGAGAAGCATGAAGGCGAGTTCTGCGCTATGGCGTGGCTGGACCGAGCACCCTGGCTGTGCGTGGTAAAGATTGACAGCAGGACTGTCCTCAAGCCTATCCATCGTGTCCGCAATATCGGTATCCTAGTCTTTATCCTGGGAAGCATCCTTATTGTTGTGACCGTGCTGCTTACCACCAATTACCTGATCACGCTGCTGGAAAGCAAGCGACAGAGAATTCAGGTATTGGGGGAGAGATTTTACCGCACCGGTCATCTGCTTTCACTATTGGAGCTTTTTCCGAGTCTTCTTCGTGAAATGGGCGATATCCTGTCAAATATAGATGTAGCCGCTGCGTGGATAGATGAGGC
>DREN01000007.1 GCA_011051075.1 Deltaproteobacteria bacterium
CACTCAGCACTATTATCATGGAGGTACTATGAACATTATCGTTTTGGTAAAACAGGTCCCCGATACAACGGAGGTGAAGCTGGATCCAAAGACAGGGAACCTCATCAGGGAGGGCATCGAGAGTATTATTAACCCCGACGATGCGCATGCCCTTGAAGCGGCGGTGGATCTGAAAGAGAGACTCGGGGGAAAGATCACTGTCCTTTCCATGGGACCGCCCCAGGCAATAGACGCCGTATCAGAGGCCATCGGCATGGGCGCTGATGAAGGTATCCTTCTCTCGGACAGAGCGTTTGCAGGTGCGGACACGTGGGCAACATCCACCACCCTGGGTAAGGCTTTGGAAAAAGCAGGGCCTTATGACCTTGTTCTCTGTGGAAGGCAGGCTATAGATGGGGATACCGCCCAGATAGGGCCGCAGGTAGCGGAGTATCTCGGCCTGCCCCAGGTGAGCTACGTGTATGATATCGAAAAGATGACCAAGAAGAGCATGGTGGTAAAGAGGCGCCTCGAAGACGGCTTCGAGAGGATCCAGTGTGCCCTTCCCGCTGTTTTGACGGGGATTGGAGATATGAACAGGCCCAGGTATCCCCACGTGGCAAGACTCATCGATGCCTGCGGAGAAAAAGCGAAGATAAAGATCTGGAACGCCGCTGACATCGGCGTGCAAACCAGGGAAGTGGGGCTCGAAGGGTCCCTTACCCATGTGATCAAGACATTTGCGCCCAAGTTTAAACGACAGGGAGAGATGCTCCAGGGTGATACGGAAACAGTTGTAGGAGAACTGGTCGCGAAGCTCAAGGAGAACATGCTCATATAAAGGCGGAAGGTGGAAGGCCGAATGCGGAAGGAGAAGAAGGAGTTCCGCATTCCAGATCCCCAATCCCGATTTCAAAAAGGAGAAAAAGAATGACTGTCTGGGTTGAAGTTGATCTCTGCAACGGCTGTAAACGCTGTGTGAAAACCTGTCCCTATGGGGCGGTGGAGGTAGTTGATGGCAAGGCCCATATCCTGGAAAACTGCACCTCCTGCGGCGCATGCATACCGGTTTGCAAACAGCACGCCATGAAGACTGATGTGGAACCGAGAAAAATCCCCGATTTCAGCGACAGGAAAGGGGTCTGGGTGTTTGCGGAGCAGCGTGACGGTGTTTTGACACCCGTATCCCTGGAATTGCTGGGCAAGGCGCGGGACCTTGCGGGTGATTTGGGGCAGGATGTGTCAGCAGTACTCCTGGGATACAAGGTATCTGATTTGTGCGACAGGCTCGGAGAGTATGGGGCAGACAATGTCTATCTGGTGGAGCACCGTGCCCTGAAAAATTACAGGACCATTGCCTATGCCAAGGCCGTCGAGGAGTTGGTGAAGAGCTTCAAGCCCAATATCCTGCTCATGGGAGCTACTCATATCGGAAGAGATTTGGCTCCGCGTGTTTCCAGACGTGTAGGCGTGGGTTTGACCGCGGACTGCACAGAGCTTTCAATCGATCCTGAAGAGAAAATTCTGCTCCAGACCAGACCCGCCTTTGGCGGAAACGTCATGGCTACCATTGCAAACCGGTATTCGCGTCCCCAGATGGCGACGGTTCGTCCGGGGGTGATGGAAGCGAACAGGCAGGCAGGAAAAAAGGCAAGGATTATCAAGCAGAAGATATCCCTCACTGAAAAGGAAATCGGGACCAAGGTCCTGGAGGTGGTGCGGGAGAAAAAGAAGGGGGTAAAACTCGACCAGGCAAAAGTGATTATTGCCGGTGGCCGCGGAGTCGGATCCCAGGAAGAAATGAAGGCCCTGTTTTCCTTGGCGGAAACACTGGAAGGCGAGGTTGCAGGTACCAGGATCATTGTGGAAGAAGGGTGGTTGCCTGTTGAGCGGCAGGTGGGTCAGACCGGCCAAACGGTGAGGCCGGAGCTTTACATTGCGTGCGGTATTTCGGGGGCAATCCAGCATAGGGCCGGCATGCTCGGGTCCCGGTATGTCATCGCTATTAACAATGATGAGCGGGCCCCTATTTTTGGGGTTGCGGACTGGGGCGTGGTGGGAGATCTGCATGAGGTTGTTCCTGCGCTCACGAAAAAAATCAAGGCGAGCAAAAAGAAATAAGGCATAAGAATAAAGGAAGATAAGGGGGCGAGATGCTGCGTTCAGACATAGAAAAGCTTCACAGAAAAATAATGGCCAGGTTTGTGGACGAGGAAGTTATTCCCGTGGCAAGAGAACTGGATGAAAAAGGTGAGTTTCCTTCGGACCTGTTCAAGAAACTCGCTGATATGGGCATCCTCGGGATACGATACCCCAAGAAAGTGGGTGGTTCCGGGGGAAATACCACCCTCTATTGCATTGCCATGGAAGAATTGGCAAGAGGCCTTATGAGTCTAGGCGCCTTGACAGCCATGCAGTGCTTGATGGCCACAAACGGGCTCTATCTCTACGGCACCAAAGAGATGCACGATGAATACCTACGTCCCGCACTACGGGGCGAAAAAATCGGGGCCTTCCAGCTCACTGAACCGGAGGCGGGTTCCGATCTCGGCAACGTGAGAACTTCGGCCACGAAAGTGGAAGACGGCTGGGTGATCAACGGCATGAAGACCTGGTCTACCAGCGGTCCCTATGGGGACTTCCACACGGTCCTCTGTCAGACAGACCCGGCGAAAAAACTGAAGGGACTTATGTTTGTCTTTGTCCCGGCCGACACGCCCGGGTTTTCCCACAGCAAGAAGTTCGAGACGCTGGGAACAAGGACATCCGCCCTTTCCGAGATCTATTTTAACAACTGCCACGTCCCACCGGAGTACATGCTTGGGGAAATGGGGAGGGGCCTTGATGTCCTGCTTACCATCCTGGCGGAGATACGGGTCATGACCGCTTGTCTTGCCCTGGGGCTTCACCGGGCTGCCATGGACGACTCTATCCGGTACTGCAAGGAGCGGGTGCAGTTCGGCAGGCCCATCGGGAAGTACCAGTTGATCCAGGCCAAGATCGCGAATATGGCGGTCAACCTGGAGGCGGGTCATCTCATGTCCTACAAGGTCACCCATCTCATTGATAACAAAATTCCCTGCCTCAATGAAGCATCCATGGCGAAGTATTTCGCCACGGAGTCAGCCTGCAAGGCGGTAGATGAGGCCACGAGAATCTATGGCGCCTATGGTTATTCCATGGAATATGCGGTCCAGCGGTATTACCGGGATTCTCGATTCCTTCTTTACGGCGGCGGGACTCATGAGGTTCTGCAGACAACCATTGCCCGGCAGTTTGGGATATAACCACCTGGGAGGAACACCATGGCACCCTCCGGGGAGCACGATTCCCTTGCCAAGAGCCTGAAAGGATTTGTTTCACCTCCCCAGCGGACATCTCTCGGTCAGTATGTCTATGACACGGTGAAACATGCAGTGGTGAGTGGAGATGTGGCGCCGGGAACGCGGATGGTTGAGAGCCGTCTCGCTGAGGCCCTGGGTATTAGCCGGACACCCGTCAGAGAGGCGTTTTATAAATTGGAACGGGAACACCTGGTCCGGCGTTCACCGGCGGGCGGATTTTTCGTGGTTGGGCTGACACGGGCTGATGTGGAAGAGACCTTTGGCATCAGGAGTGTTCTTGAGAGTTACGCTGCCAGGCTCGCTGCGCTGAAACACCGCGATAGTGAGTTGGAACCCCTCCAAAAGAAGATAAGGGAATACCAGGAACAATTTGACAAGGGCCAACTGGACGCTCTGCCCAAGATAAATACCGAGTTCCATGATTTGCTGTATGGTTTGAGCCGGAGTCCCCGCCTGGTGAAAATGATCAATGATTTGCGCGATCTGATCTTTCGCTTCAGACAGGTTATCCTGAAGAGGCAGGAGATGGCCAGGTTGAGTAATGAAGATCATCTTCGCATGCTGGAGCATATGAGAAAACGGGATGCCGACAAGGTGGAAAAGCTGGTTCAGGAACATATCCTTCGGGGGCAGGAAGTCGTGCTCAAGATATTTGATGAGGAGTTTGAGAATACAGATGGATAAGCTGTAGGTATTTTGAGCATAAATGTATTTATAAAGCATTAAGAGAGGGAGTGAACGGCTATGGGAAAGAGGAAAATACGCGTGCTTCTGGCAAAACCGGGCCTGGACGGGCACGATCGCGGGGCAAAAGTTGTTGCCCACGCCCTTCGGGAAGCAGGAATGGAGGTAATCTATACGGGTCTGCATCAGACCGTGCCGAGTATCGTGAAGCAGGCCCTGCAGGAGGATGTGGACGTGATTGGACTTTCCATAATGTCCGGCGCACATATCCCGATTTCCAGGAAATTGATGCAGATGATCAAAGAGGAAAAGCTCGATGACAAGATTGTGGTTGTGGGCGGGGTGATTCCGAGCAGGGACGTGGCTCCGCTGAAGGAGCTTGGGGTGGACGGGGTTTTCCCCGGCGGCACCTATTTTGACGACATTGTCCAATTTATAAAAGAAAAGGCTGCTGCATGATTGGTGCAGTGACCCCC
Organism: Deltaproteobacteria bacterium; assembly: GCA_011051075.1. GTDB lineage: Bacteria > Desulfobacterota > DSM-4660 > Desulfatiglandales > Desulfatiglandaceae > Desulfacyla. The sequence continues at coordinate 4,484 of DREN01000007.1, forward strand.
ATTGCGAAAAGGAGAGGACACTATGGGAGTAGCCACATATATCAAGGACGAAAGAGACGCGATCAAGGAGGTCATCCTGCAGTCCGGCATCAAGGTAAAACCAGTGTACACGCCGGAAGACCTGGAAAGAGTCGGATTTGACTATGAAAAAGACCTGGGAGACCCCGGTGAATTTCCGTTTACCCGGGCGCTCCATCCCCTGGGATATCGGAGCCGGAACTGGACTACAAGACAGTATACCGGATTTGGGACGCCCGATCAGACTAATGAG
>DREN01000115.1 GCA_011051075.1 Deltaproteobacteria bacterium
GGGATGGGTTACAACCACCCCGGCGTCTGTTTTACCTTCAGCCACCAGGGCCTCTATCTTCAGACCGCCCGCATCAAAAAACACCTGTTTTTCTATCATTATGAGATCCTTTTACCGGAAAGCTCAGGGGCACAGAAACTCCATCAGGGCAGAGTTGAAGGCCTCTCTTTGCTCTATGTTGGAAAGGTGGGCCGCAGAGGGTAGTATCACCAGTCTCGAGTCCGGGATACGGTCGTGCATGGCCCGGGAGGCCTCCACCGGTGTCCCCGGGTCATCCTCGCCCACCATGACGAGAGTGGGCGCCTTGATCTGGGACAGGCGATCCAGGTAGTCGAGCCCCATTATGGCGCGGCTGCATCCCACGTATCCATCCACCGGAGTGGCCAGGATCTGCTCACGGATAGTCTCCACCATGGGGGGACTGGCAGCAAGAAACGGGGGAGTGAACCACCGTTCCAGGGTGGACTGGACAAGAGGACCCATACCCTGTTTCAGGGCCAGGTCGATCCGTTCCTGCCACACGGGATCTGAGTCCCCCGGCAGTCTGGCCGCCGTATCGCACAGTGACAGGGTCTTCAATCTCCCGGGATAGTTCAGGGCAACACACTGTCCGATCATTCCGCCCATGGAGAGCCCTACCCAGTGTACCAGGTCAATGTCCAGGGCGTTCATGAGGGCAACGGCGTCTTCCCCGAGCTGATCCAGGGTGTAGGGGGAAGGCGAGGCCTCGGTCCCTCCGTGGCCCCGGGTATCGTAACGGAGGACCCGGAAACGGCGGTTCAGCTCATCCATCTGGGGCTCCCACATGACAAGACCGCAGGCCAGGGAATGACCCAGCACCACCACATCCCCATCCTGTTTCCCTGAAAGTTCATAGTTCATCTCTATTCCATTAACCTTGATCCTCATGGGATTTCCTCCTTGAATTTCACGCTGCTTCTCCTGGTTGACGCCTGTGACATCCTGATGCTCGGCCGGCGGTTTTTCTCTCCTTCGCCGCCCACCATGCATTAAAGATAACCGCAGCCGCAACGACACAGGAGAACATCAGGAACAAAAAGTCACAGGGGATTATTGATTTTTTGTTATAATGGCTGATACACTACAAATTCAAGGCTATTTTCTTCCGGCCTCGAATTTTGACAACAGGGGAAGGTCCAAAAAAATGGCGCGCAGGAAAAAGAGGAAAGGCCGACCGCACGGTCAATCCCCTGCTAAGAGGAAAGAAGGGGCCTTTAACCCGGTTTTCAGGGACCTTGGCGTCTTGAAACAGAAGGCCGGACCGCCCTCCCACGAACCCCTGAACAGGGAAAAGACTCCTCCCCGGCCTGGGCCCCAGTCTGAGGGAAACGACTGTTTTATTGAGGCCATGTCAGACGTCATACCCCTGACACAGGAAAACCGGAGGGTCCCTAAGGCAGGTACGAAAAGGGCAAGGCCGGCCCATCCGCCCAACAGCGGGGACCTTGAGGTCATGGCCCATCTCTCCGACCTTGTGACCGGGACCGCTGACATGGACATAAGGTTCAGTGATGAGTATATCGAGGGTTCTGTCAGGGGATTTGATAAGAAGCTAATGGAGAGGTTGAAGGAAGGCCTTTTTTCCGTGCAGGATCATCTGGACCTGCATGGTCTCAAAAAGGAGGAGGCAGAATCAGCGGTCAGAGACTTTCTGCTCCGGAGCCATCGCTTAGGTTTGAGGTGCGTCCTGGTGGTACACGGCAAGGGACTTAACTCTGAGAACCATATTCCGGTGTTAAAGAAGAGGATACCCGGGTGGTTGAGCCGGGGACCTGTAAGGAAGATCGTTCTGGCCTTTTCCACTGCAAGACCATACCACGGCGGGACAGGGGCCATATATATCCTGCTCAAGAGGCCCAGGGGAAGGGCCTGATCCAGGGTTGATTTCGGGGGAGGTTCGTAGTATTGAACCATAGTGGACAACGGTCACAGGTAACTGAGACAACAAGATGAAGGTACCGTCCCATGCCTGATGTTTCTACATCACCAGCAACATGTTATAGACTTCCAGATAAAGATTTTGGACTGCGTTATCGGTCGGAATCGTCGACGACGTACTATGGGTACGACTTACTCCGATTCCTCCCTCTGCCCTTGCCAAAATCATTATCTGAAACTCTATAGACAGGATTTCAACGGTATGAAATTAGGGATCATAGGGCTTCCCCAGGCGGGAAAATCAACCATCTTTGCGGCCCTGACAGGAGCCAGGGGGGCCGCTGCTGACCGCGGCTCCAGGACCGATACCAGGCTTGCCACTGTAACGGTCCTGGACGAACGGATCGATTTCCTGTCAGATATTTACAAACCGAAAAAGACCACCTACGCCCGGATAGAGTATCTGCTGCCCCCTGGAGTGGGCACATCGTCCGGGTCCGGGTCCGAGGGGATCTTCTGGAATCAGATCCGCACCTGTGACGCCCTCCTTCACGTGGTGCGAAACTTTGAGGGAACCGTGGGCACCCCGCCTGCACCTGAGGAGGATTTCCGCAGGATTGAAGAAGAGATGATCCTGAGCGATCTGGTGGTGGCGGAAAAGCGGGTTGAAAGGCTGGAACTGGACAGGAAAAGGGGGAAAAAGCCCTCTGAGGAGGAGGCGTCTCTCATCAACTCCTGTTGTCAGGTACTGGGGGACGGGAGACCCCTGCGTGAATCACCCGGACTTGCCTCCCACCCCCTTCTAAGGGGCTTCACCTTTCTGTCGGCAAAACCTATGTTCGTAATCCTGAACAATGACGACGAGGACGAGGAACTCCCGGAGTGGAAAGATATACCCCAAGGGGTGGACCTGCTTGCGGTGCGCGGCAGGCTGGAGATGGATATCGCCACAATGACCCCTGAAGAGGCCCAGGAGTTCCTTGAGGCCTACCACATTCAGGAATCGGCCCTGGACCGGGTCATAAGGCTCTCCTACCGGATACTGAACCGCATATCCTTTTTCACGGTAGGTGCCGATGAGGTGCGGGCCTGGCCCATTACCGCCGGGACTCCAGCCCTTGAGGCAGCCGGAGAGGTCCATTCCGACATCCAGCAGGGCTTTATCCGGGCCGAGACCCTTTCCTTTGAAGACCTCAGGACCCACGGGAGCTTCAAGGAGGCAAAAAAGGCGGGGCTGGTCCGTTTGGAGGGGAAGGAATACGTGGTCAGGGACGGAGATATCATAAACTTCCGTTTTAACGTGTGATGCACCTGTGGCAGCACACTTACCTCGCGCAAAGACGCAAGAGACCCAGATGGCAAGATTAACAATGTCCATATACCATCCCTGCATTAACCGCGGGCACTGTGTGAAATCTGACCTTTTAGGAGGCCATCAATATTCAATGGTCAATCATCAATCATAAATCATGAATTCAAGGGGTTTTCATGGAAAAGATAAAGGTAGGCATCATAGGCGCAGGAGGGTACGGGGGCTGCGGGGCTGTTGAACTGCTGCAGGCCCATCCCCATGCTGAAATTACAGCCCTCATAGACAAACAAGACGTTGGGAGACGAATCAGCGATCTCTACCCTCATCTTCAGGGTTTCTGCGACCTGCCCATCGTTGACCCGGAAGATCCGGACTGCCCGGACGATTTTCAGGTGGTATTTTTTTCCACCCCTGACGGTGTAGGACAGAAGGGGGCCTCTCAGTGGCTCAACAGGGGGGTAAAGGTCATCGACTACAGCGGCGATTTCCGGTTCAACGACCTTGAGACCTACAGGGGTTATGCGGCCAGGATAGGCAGGAAAGAAGACCATGCCTCCCCTGACCTGCTGCCTCGCTCGGTTTACGGCCTGTGTGAACTGCACCGGAAAGAGATTGCAGGCACCGATCTGGTTGGAAATCCAGGCTGCTTTGCGGTGAGCTGTATCCTTGGGCTGGCCCCGGCAATAAAATCGGGTCTCATCGATACCGGCTCTGTAATATGCGATGCCAAGACCGGGGTCTCTGGTGCGGGAAAGACCCCAAACCCGCTCTTTCATTACCCTGCCCGGTACGACAGCATGAACGCCTACAGGATCTCGGGACACCAGCACGTCTATGAGATCGAGAGGGAATTAGGGCTTGTGGCCGGCGAGGAGATAAAGATCACCTTCACTCCCCATGTGGTCCCACTCTGCCGCGGCATACTTACCACCATCTACGCCCGGCTTGACCAGGGGCAAGACCTGAAAGGAGTGGAAGAGGTCTACCGTTCTTTCTACCATAACGAGGCATTTGTGAGGGTATTCGGGCCTGAGGTACTCCAGGTCAGCACCAACGTACGGGGAAGCAACTTCTGCAACCTCTCCCTTAACGTGGATGAAAGGACGGGGAACCTCATAGTGGTAAGCCTCATCGACAACCTGGTAAAGGGCCAGGCAGGGAGCGCTGTTCAGAATATGAACGTCCTGTTCGGGCTGGATGAAACAGCGGGACTCTTACATCCCGGGATCTACCCCTGAGGAGCCCGGAAAAGGATTGGAAACACGGCCCCTGCCTTTTTTAAAGACGGGACCGCAGTACTGTTCCAGACCTCGTTGAATAGTTGAGTGGTTAAATGGTTGAGTAGGAAAATACATTCTACTATTTCAGGATGTTATGGCTTTTCAAATGCTGATTGTCCAATTTTCAAGGCAATCATGGGTATGATCAATCATAACAACGACCTAACCACTCAACTACTTAACCACTCAACTACTTAACCACTCAACGATGTCTGTGTTCAGGGAGAGGGATCTGTTTTGTCTCCTTGCGCCC
>DREN01000282.1 GCA_011051075.1 Deltaproteobacteria bacterium
ACCTGGCTCCCAGTCAGAAGCCGTTCTATGCGATGAAAGGCATCAAGGTTGGGGTCAGGGGCAGGTGCCCTTTTCGGGCGGGGGCGAGGAGGAAAGGTCTTTGTGCAGACAGTCTGGAGCAACACACTGTCTTTGTCGTATATTATCCGCTGTACAGGCAAGGCCTGGCTCTGTTTTTTATCTTCATACGTAGGGAAGGGAGGCTCAATGGCTCCGGTATCAACACTCAAAACCGCGGGAAACGGGCATTCGACAACCTCACGTATTCCCCGCCCGGCGCTCCGCTGTACCTCTAACGATCCAATCCCGGAAGAAACGGAAATGTCCCTGATGCATGACACAAAGGGCACCCCAAGGTGGTGGGCCACAAATGCCCCGACCTGGCCGTTTCTGGTGTCCAGGGATTCCTTGCCGCAAAGCACAAGATCCGCGCCTATCCCTTTAATTGCCCGGGCAAGGAACAGGGACTTCTGCCACGGGTCCACCCTGCCGGACATGTCGATCTGGTAGAGATGATCCGCACCCATGGCCATACATCGCCTTAACTCCCTCTCCGCAATCATGGGCCCCAGGGTAAGGAGACTGATCTCCCCTTCACCCACAATCTCCCTTAAACGCAATGCCATTGCAACGGCCAACTCGTCGTAAGGGTTGACCCGGAGAACCAGGTCCTCAGGGGCCAGGAAATCCCCTTCCGGGTCCATGCCTGTTCTGGCGTAGGTGTGGGCGATCTGTTTTACGCAAACGACGATTTTCATTTATATCCTCAAAGAGGAGGCCACAATCTCAATAATGTCCATAACCTTGGGCGGCTGTTCCATTTCGAGCGCAGCTATCCCATCCTCAAGCATGGTAAGGCAGAAGGGACACGCGGTCCCCACCAGCTCAACCCCGCTTTCCCCTATCTCTTCGGCACGGAGGTTGCTGATGTTATGTCCTATGTTTTCATGCAGCCACATCCTGCCTCCACCACCCCCACAGCAGAACGCGTTGGCCCGATTCCGTTCCAGTTCCATGAGCTCCGCACCGGGAACATAACCGGTAACTTCTCTGAGAGGTTCATAAATTTGATTAGCCCGCCCTAAGTAACAGGGGTCATGAATAGCCATCCTCTTGTCGACAGGGTATTTAAGGGAAATCCTTTTCTGTTCAATCAGCCCAAGCACGAATTCAGCGGCATGAATTACCTCAAAATCTGTCCTCGACCCCGATCGGGGATCGTCCCCAAGGGCCGGGTATTCGTTCTTCAGGATATTGAATCCATGGGGGCAGAGCGTAACGATTTTCTTGATCTGATATTTGTTAAACGAGGCAAGATTTTTCGCGGCAAGGTCCAAAAAAAGCTCCTCCTCTCCCAGCCGCCTTGCAGCATCTCCACAGCAGCGCTCCTCCTTACCTAAGATACCAAAACGAACCCCCCCTGTCTTAAGGATCTTCACCATGGCCCGGGTCGTTTCCTGGCCCTTGGGATGAAAGGCGCCGGAGCACCCTACCCATAGCAGGATCTCCGGATCAAGGCCTTCATCGGATATGTGGGGCACGCCAAGGCTTAAGGCCCAGTCCCTTCTATGGGCCAACCCTTTCCCGTTAACATCCCCGTAGATCTCTAAGTCTCGGATCATAGGCCGTGCCTCGGTGGGCAAGCGGCCCCTGCCCAGAACCTGGTATCTTCTCATGTCTAAGATCTTGTCCGTGGGCTCAATAAACACAGGGCACTGCTCCACGCACGCCATGCAGGTGGTGCAGGCCCATATCTCATCGCTGGTAATAATATCTTCGAGGAGAGGAAAAGGCGAATCCATTGAATCAATGCGCAGCCGTCCTATATCCTCCATCTGCGTTAAGATATCCCCCATCAGTTTTCGGGGGGAGAGTGGTTTGCCGGAGATGGAGGCGGGACAGTTTTCCTCACACCGGCCGCAGGAGACGCATGACTCGGCATCTAATAACTGCTTCCAGGAAAAATCGAGCAGTGTGCCCGCGCCCAAAGCCCCCCTGTCCAAGGCAACTGGACCCATCTTACCACGGGGGCCCCTGCTCCTGTAATATACGTTCAGGGGCCCGGCGGCGAGATGCCGCATGAAGGTGAAGGGGAGGATGGCCATGAAGAAAAGCACCAGGAAAAAATGAACACGTATGAGTATCTGCATCATCAGGGGGGACCGGGGCAGTACAAGGGAAACCAGCCATCCCGCAGGCGACCACCAGGAAGGCCCCGTATGGAGGATACCGATCCTGGTCCCTGCCGCCGAAAACCCCGTCAGGATAATAAGAACCAGGATCAGGAGGGGAAAAATAACCCTGTCAGGGGACATGGGGGTCTTGGATCTTATTCTCCTTACAAGGAAGAAAAGGGTCCCCGCCAGCATGGCGATCCCCAACAGGTCCAGGAGGAAAGACAGAACCTTTGCCACCATATCCGGCATGGCAAAACGGAATTGGGCCAGTACGACGATGATAAGAGGGATGGCAAGCCCCCAGAACAGCATAAGATGGGCAGCGCCGATGTACCGGTTTCGCAGGATTTTGCCATGCCCCAAAAGGTAACTTATGAGACCTGCCAGATCCCCGGAGCGCTGTTCCTCCCTGCCCATCCGCCAGAAAGACCAGCGCTTTTGAAACCCCACCAGCATGATGAGGAACGCAGCGGCTATGAGTAGGGGGTCAAAGGCGGTAAACAAGGGGCTATCTCCTCCGGTCCTTTCTTTTCCTGGAGAACTTGCGGATATAAAAGGCGAATCCACCTGAAAACAGCGCCAGCATCAACAGTAAGTATAGGAAACCGGCGGCAAATATGGCCGGGTGTTTCTCAAGATCAGCACGTGGATGGATGTTCCCTAAGAGGGGAGACCCTTTTTCCGGGGCCATGTGGCACCTGTAACAGTCCTGATCATCCAGGGGTTCATCCTCACCGTGGGCCGCCATACCCTGATGACAACCCAGGCAATTGTCCGTGTCAAAGACCCGGGCAAAATCCTGCTTATTGTGGGATGCAATCTGCAGAGAGGGGAGCCACGAAAGCCAGTCCCTTTCACCACACTCTACCGGATGACAGGTCTTGCAGGTTTTCGTAAGGTTTTTTCCATTGACCGATGAGAGTTCGCTCTCCTTTTCAAACACTGCGTGTGTGCCATGGCAGGAGTAGCATCGTGGGCGATGCTCCACTTTGGCCCCGGAACCGTGGCTGTTCTCCTGCTCATGGCACTGGCCGCAATTCACTGCCCCCGAACCCTTCGTGGTTGCGTGGTCCTGGTCCACAACACCCGTATGGCAGGCCTGGCAGTCTATCTCCCGGCCATGGACAGAGGCATTGAAGTGATCAATGGGGATATGAAGGGCGCTTTCCCTGGTCCCATCCCTGTGGCACCTGATACAGTCCTCCTGCACATAGCCCCAGGAATCACAGATCCCAAAAACCACGATCAGTCCAACAACGTATGAGAGAAACCTTTTCACACCCAGACCCGATCCGAAGATATTAGAAATTAGAAATTGGACCGGAACGATCAAATCCTTTGTCCTCTAATTTCAAACTTCCAATTTCCATTTTCAAGGGAAATATCTGTTCACCCATTCATACAATCGACAATCCTCCAATTATCAATCATCAGCCCCCTTCATCTCCTTGAGCCGTTCAATCAAGAGCGGAACCACCTCGTGCAGATCTCCCACCACACCCAGATCGGCAAAGCGGAAGATCCTGGCCCGGGGGTCGGTGTTTATGGCAATGACCACCTGGGACTTCTCCATTCCAGCGGTGTACTCGTTGGCCCCGGATATGCCGCAGTTGATGATAAGCTTAGGGGAGACGGTCTTGCCGGTCTGCCCTATCTGGCGCTCGTAGGGGAGGGTCTGCCAGTCAATGACCGGCCGTGTGGCGCCCACTGATCCCCCTATTGCCCGAGCAAGGTCATGAACAACATCAAAGGCCTCATCCCTGCCCACGCCTCGACCCCCTGAGACGACGATATCCGCCTCTTCAATATCCAGATCCTCTGGATCGGCCTCAATGACTCTAAGCACCTTTGTCCTGAGATCGCCCGGTTGTCCTGCTGGAACTTCACGCAACACCTCGACCTGTCTGGTCATGTGGGGATCCGGAGCGGTGAGAACTGCGGGAAGAAAGGAGATAATTGGGGCGCCCCTGCACTCGAGTAAAATATCTTCAAAGAGGTACCCGTTTGACACGGGACGGATCGCATGGAACTTGCCTGACTGATCAACGTTCAGATCCATGGCGCAGGTCACAAGGGCCGTCTCAAGGAGGGCCGAAAGCCTGGGACAAAGGTCTGCCGTTTCAGGGGTCTGGGCCGCCAGGATGCAGGAGGGTTCATACTCCCGGGCCAGTCTGAACAGCTCTCCGGCAAAAAGCTCCCCATGGTAACGTGCCAGGGACTCATCTTCCACATACAGGACCCTGTCCGCCCCGTAGGCGCCCAGCCCTTCCAGTTCAGGCCCCAGACCGAAACCCAGACACACGGCGGTTACACCACCCCTTCCCCCTGATTCAGACACGATCCGACGGGCCTCTCCCACCAACCCAAGAGAGGCCTCCTCAACGCTTCCCTCCCTGTGCTGGACCAGGACCCAGATATTAAGGGGGTTCACAGGTTCACTGTTCACGGTTTCTCCCTCTTCATCTTCCACCCTTTCGATCTTCAACCCTGAGGGTCTTACAAAACACCTTTATCCCGCGCAAAGGCAGAATCATTCGTCATTCGTCAAATCCCATCCG
>DREN01000283.1 GCA_011051075.1 Deltaproteobacteria bacterium
AACCCTCTGTTCTTTCTTTATCCCGTCGAATATGGCACTGAATTTTTCAGCTTCTATGTTGAAGACGATCTCTCCGAAGAGCTGAATCAGCCTGCGGTAGAGGTCGTACACAAAACGCTCGTTTCCCGTGAGACGGATAAGGCCTGCAACCGTCTCGTCGTTGAGACCAAGGTTCAGGATGGTATCCATCATCCCTGGCATGGACATGGCCGCGCCAGACCTGACAGATACCAGCAGCGGATTTTCAGGATCCCCGAATCCCTTTCCCGTTTCCTTTTCCAGCGCTGCCATGGCCGAGGTGATCTCTTTTTTCAGCCGGGTGTTGAGCCCGTCCTTTTTCTGTTTCAGGTATGAGAGACAGGCCTCGGTGGTAATAACAAAGCCCGGGGGGACAGGAAGCCCGATCTGGGTCATTTCACACAGATTTGCACCTTTCCCGCCTAAGAGCTTCTTGTTCTTCCCGTTTCCCTCTTTAAATGAATAAACAAGCTTTCCAGGTTCCATTACTCGCCTCCCTCCCTGTCTCTTTTTCTGACGTATTCAAAAAGATAAGAAAAGCCAAACAGCACCACACCCAGGCCGAAGACTCTCAGCAAAGAGATCTCCTGAAAAAACAGCCGGGTCACGATAAAAGCACATATCCCTGAAAGGATAATGCGTATCAGAATGATTCGAATATTTTTCACAATACGGCGCCTGATCTGATCATGAAGAGCCCCTCAGGTCTCTCATGGCCGGGATTAAAGGGGTTATTAAGAAGGCAGAGGTCCGATTCAAGGCCTCTTAAAGGGAATGACCCGGGCCTGTCGGCTGTGGGCGTCCTTTTTCTGGTCCCGGGACTCCCCCTCCTTTCTGATGGCAACCCTCTTGACCTCTTCCAGTCTCATGGGTTGACCGCCCATGGTGAATACCTCGCCGTCGATATATCGGTCCGTGAGTATCCAGGTGACGGTCTGGAGGGGGATTGTGAGCAGAAGGAGGGTGACGTGATACCAGTCCTTCTTCATATCAGGTTCTATCTGTTCTATGCGCGCGAAAACAAACGGTTGGTCGCCGTGATAGACCAGCACAAGATCTCCTTCTGAAGCCATGTAATAATCTTCCTCAATAGGTGGGCAGAAAAATGATGGTTCTACTCGCTGTCCCGGATAACAGAGCCCGGGTCGGTCCTGAGTTTCTCCAACTTCTCCTCAAAGCCGCTTCCCAGGTCAACGCCCATCTCTCTTGCCCTCTTCTTGGCCTGAAGACCGATATTCCTGCTGTCCCTGTAGAAGCTGTCGCTCCGGGAAGAAGCGGAATCAAAGTCGGCAAGACGATCTTCCTCGGACTGATGATATGAAACCCTTGAAATCAGTCGCTTCAGATTATGACCTCCACAGCCGGGACATGCAAGGTCTTTTTCGTCCTCTGCTTTCATTATCAGTGCCTGAAGCTCCCGGTGGCAGTTCCGGCACGCGTATTCATAAATGGGCATGGCGCGGTTCCTCCTCGAAGATGATTCCACTCCTGCTCAATAAACCTGCTCAGGCTCAGCCTGTGGGTATCAGGTGCCCCATAGCGCTCCCCTGAGATACTATATACCACATGGGCAGGAACTACGGCAATCCTGAAATGGAGTGAAGCCTTGTTCTGGGTCTTTCACCGCAACGGCACACCACACCATAGCCTTTGACCTCTGACACACGCAGAGCGGGTTCTTGGTGGAGGGTCGGAGGACCGTATTGTGAAACGAGCAATTAACCAGATACTTGAGGGTGACCGGCAGGGGGTATTTTTTATGTGGTAAAGAGGATGAAGTTCCGATAATATAACTAAGGCCAGCGCCTTGAATGGAGGATAAGCAGGGGTGATGGCCGGTTCAGTAACAGAAGGGCGGGGAAAGGGAGCTTCCCTGTCAAGGGGAATCAGCAAGAACAGAGGATTCGTATATGCGTTCAGACATTTTGAAGAAGGATATCGAGACCCTGCCCCACAGGGCACTACTCATGTCAACGGGGCTCAAAAAAGAAGACTTTGCTGAGGGCAGGCCCTTTGTGGGCATTGCGAACAGCTATAACAATATCATCCCGGGTCATATCCACTTAAACGACCTGACCCAGGAGATAAAGAGGGGGATCAGAGACGCCGGAGGGGTCCCCTTTGAATGGGGGGTCCCGGGGGTCTGTGATGGGATCGCCATGTACGTGGAGATGAGGTTGAGCCTACCCAGCAGGGATCATATTGCGGACAACGTGGAGATCATGGTCCTTTCACACTCCCTTGACGGCTGGATAGGCGTGACTTCCTGTGACAAGATCACGCCCGGGATGCTCATGGCTGCCGGTCGTCTCAACCTGCCCGCCATGATCCTCACCGGGGGTCCCATGAAGGCGAACCTTGTAGGGGACAGCAAACACCATCCCATTGAGGGCTTCGGGCTCGTGGGCCAGGTCAAGGGGAGCAGGATGACCCCGGAAGAGGCGGAGGGCCGCCTCCCCTACATGGCCTGCGGGGCAGGCTCCTGCGTGGGTCTTTATACGGCAAACACCATGGCCGTTGTTACAGAGGTATTAGGCATGTCCCTGACAGGGTGCGCCACCACCCTGGCGGAAGATCCCCAGAAAAGAAGAGAGGCCTATGAGTCCGGAAAAAGGATCGTGGATCTGATCCGAAAAGATATCAGGCCAAGGGAGATAATGACGGCCCATGCCTTTGAAAACGCCATCCGGGTGGATATGGCCATGGGGGGCTCCACAAACGCGGTCCTCCATATCCCGGCCATTGCCAAAGAGGGGGGGATAGAGATAGATCTGGATCTGTTTGACAGGATTTCCCGGGAGACTCCCAACCTCTGCTCAATAATCCCTGCAGGACCTTTTGAGATGGCAGATATAGACAGGGCCGGGGGCGTTCCGGCGGTGCTTAACCGCTTGAGACAGATGATTAACGACTGCCCGAGCGTGAACGGGACCTCCCTGGGACAAATTGCCGCCAGAGGCGCAGTGCTGGATGATGATATTATCAGGCCCCTTGACAACCCTTGCCATGCTGAAGGGGGAATTGCGGTACTCAGAGGAAATATTGCGAAGAGCGCAGTCATCAAGCAGACCGCCGTGGCAGAAGATATGCAGGTCCATTCAGGACCCGCAAAGGTCTTTTACTCGGAAAAGGACCTCCTTGACGCCATTGCAACAAAGGGGATAGAGGAGGGGGATGTGGTGGTGCTGCCCTTCCAGGGGCCAGCCGGGGCCCCGGGGATGCCGGAGATGCTAACCCCTACCGATGCCCTCAAGGGGGCCGGGTACAAGAGGGTGGCCCTGATCACCGACGGGAGGTTTTCAGGCGCCACCACGGGCCCTTGCATAGGACACGTTGAAATGGAGGCCTACAACAAGGGCCCCATAGGCGCCATAAGAGATGGGGATATCATTGAGATCAATATCCCGCAAAGAAGTCTGAACGTTCAACTGAATAACGCTGAAATCAGGGAGAGGCTGGAAAATGTCACGGTCCCTGAAAGGACTCTTACACCGTTGCTGGAATATTACAGGGATAAGTTCAGGGGGAGGAACTGCTACGGGAGGCACCTATGAAAGTATTGGCGATTAACTCAAGCGCGCGAATCGGGGGGTAGAGCAAGACCGAGCTTATGCTGAACCATCTTGTGGAGGGGATGCAAGATGCGGAGGCAACGGTTGAGGTCATAAATCTGCACAAGAAGAAAATCAAAGGCAATTGGGTCAAATCGTACGCTTTGTGAGTCTCAAGGAAAACATCAATATTAAAGGACTCATCTTTTTTTCACCCCATTCACCATTCGATGTTGGACGTTCATAAGGATGGGGCCTCTGAATGCTCTCGAAGATACCGATGGACGGGGAACCAGTGAACATAGAAAGGTTTCCAGTTCAGGCCGCCTCGATCCTGCATCGAACATACCGGTGACAGGGTGTCCCCGCGAGCCGATCCCTGTGGGTGTTCTTGGCCAGCCGGTTGGCGTTTGCGCCGTGTGTCTCTCCCTGGAACACCAGCCCGAATCCGTGCGGTATCATGATGTAACCCGGTCTGGTTGAGTTTGTAACCTGGAGTTCAATGGTCTCCTCGCCAGCCTCGGTGAATACCTTTACCATCTTTCCGTCATTGAGGCCCAATCTTTCCGCATCCTTTGGGTGCATAATGGCCGTGCACGCCCTCTTCCCCCGGTTCCAGACAGGGTCCCGCATCTGCGTGTTGGCGTTATAGTCCATGTGCCGGCCGGATGACATGATGAACGGGTACTCTTCCTCACCCTCTTTGAGCTTTTCTGCTTCAACAGGCGGATCGATCTCCTCAATCCACTCACTCATCTCGGGCACCTGAAGGTTGATGCGTCCGTCTTCAGTGGCCAGGGCCTGGAAATGGTCCCATTCCGCCTCCTCCACCTGCCCGGCCAGTATACCTTCGGGATGTTCAAGGATGGCCTGGAAGATCTCTTCTCCAAGACCGGGTCCCGGGTGAAACCCGGCCCTGGCGGCAAGTTCATGGCCTTGGGGAGGCAGGTTCTGGAGAGATCCCCAGAAGGACGCTAACTGAACCGACCCCAGTGTTTTCCCAAGGGTTTTCCCGAGAATGTAGGGAAGAGTCCTGCGCGCAGCCGGGTTGCGCTCAAGGTGATCAACCAGGGCGGCCCCGAATTTCAGCCTGTCCCCCTTATCGGCCGCCTCATAAAGAGAGTCGGGAATCTCAGGAACCAATCCTAATCGGTCGGCTAACCGCA
>DREN01000345.1 GCA_011051075.1 Deltaproteobacteria bacterium
GGGGCTATTCCGCGCTGGCCAAGGCCCTTTTTGAGATGACCGACGAAGAGGTGTTAGAGGAGGTCAAGAAATCCAACCTGAGGGGCCGGGGCGGCGGTGGATTTCCCGCGGGAAAAAAGTGGGAGGGATCCCGGAACGCCTCTGAGGAAATAAAGTACGTGATCGTCAATGCAGACGAGGGGGACCCGGGTGCCTATATGGACAGGAGCCTCCTTGAGGGAAACCCCCATGCAATCCTCGAGGGGTTAACCATCGGGGCATACGCCATCGACTCCCATGAGGGCTACATCTACGTTCGACAGGAATACCCCTTGGCCGTGGAAAATGTCAACATGGCCATCAAAAAGGCCGAGGAGTACGGGTTCCTGGGAAAGAATATCCTCGGCTCGGGCTTTGACTTCATCGTCAAGGTACACAAAGGGGCCGGGGCCTTTGTCTGCGGTGAATCAACCGCCCTCATGACCGCCCTGGAGGGGAGGGTGGGAGAACCCAGGCCCAAATATATCCGATCCAACATCAGAGGTCTGTGGAACAAACCCAGCGTCCTGAACAACGTTGAGACATGGGCCAACGTGCCCCTTATCATCAACAGGGGTGCCGACTGGTTTACCCGGATCGGAACTGAAAAGAGCAAGGGGACCAAGATATTCTCCCTGGTGGGAAAGATAAACAACACCGGCCTTGTGGAAGTACCCATGGGTATCAGCCTGAATGATATTATCTACAAGATCGGAGGCGGAATACCCGGTGGAAAGGAGTTCAAGGCCGTGCAGACCGGTGGTCCTTCCGGGGGGTGTCTCCCCGCGGAATACCTGAACCTGGAGGTGGGCTTTGACGAACTCACCAAGGCGGGATCCATGATGGGCTCGGGCGGAATGATCGTCATGGATGAAGACACCTGCATGGTGGATGTGGCAAGGTACTTCATTGAGTTTCTGACCGATGAGTCCTGCGGCAAGTGCGTCCCGTGCCGGGAGGGTCTCAGGCAGATGCTTAGGATACTCACTAACATAACCAGGGGGAAGGGAAAGGATGGGGACATCGAGCTTTTGGAGATGCTCTCTGAAACGGTCATGGAGGCCTCCCTGTGCGCCCTGGGCAAGAGCGCCCCGAATCCGTTTCTGAGCACCCTGCGCTATTTCAGGGACGAGTATGAGGCCCATATCAGGGAGCAGAGGTGTCCGGCCCTCTCATGCAAGGCCCTGGTATCCTACTACATTGATCCGGAAAAATGCAAGGCCTGTATGATCTGCGCAAGGAAGTGCCCTGCCGAGGCCATAGAGGGGGGAAAGAAAAAGATCCATGTGATAGACCAGGAGAAATGTACCAGTTGCGGAACCTGCTTTGAGGTCTGCCCGGACCGTTTCAGCGCTGTGAAAAAGATCTCCGGCGAGCCTGTTCCTCCACCTGTTCCTGAAGAAAAGAGAATCATAACCGGAAAGAGCGGAAAAAAATGAGCGACATCCTTTTACAGATAGACGGAAGAGAAGTAAAGGCCAGGGAAGGGATGACCCTCCTTGAGGCGGCACAAGGCGCGGGAATAGTCATTCCTACCCTGTGTCATCATGAGAAACTTGAACCTTACGGGGCCTGCCGGCTCTGTCTGGTGGAGGTGGAGGATCGCGGCTGGACAAAGCTGGTCGTTTCCTGTGTTTACCCTGTAGAAGATAATCTGATAGTCAGGACCAGGACCGAAAAGGTGGACAGGATTCGAAGAACCATCCTGGAGCTGCTGCTGGCCCATGCCCCTGATTCGCCTGCGCTCCAGGAGCTGGCCCAGGAGTACGGAGCCCATGCGGACCGTTTTGAAAAGGCCGCTTCGTTCTGCATCCACTGCGGCCTGTGTGTCAGGTACTGTGCCGAGATCAAGGGTAAGTTCGCGGTGGGGTTTGTGGACAGGGGAACAAACAGGGAGATAAGCTTTATCCCGGAGATAGCCTCCACCGAGTGCTGGAACTGTAAGGAGTGCTTCCCCCTCTGCCCCACCTCGGCCCTTCAGGCGGCTTACGTCCTGACCGAGGCCCTAATGCCCTCCCCTCCTTCATCGGCGGAAGGGTCATAAGAGCAGGAAACCATGGGTCGATTTCATGCACAAGGGCCTGCGCGACCCGTTGATCCTCATCCGAAGAGGAAGACCGCCTGGGAATCCTGTAACCCCTGTTTAAGCCCTAACGTGTGCCTGCGGCAGGCCTTACCTCCCCCTCACCACAGAACATTATAAGTCCTGACGGGATTATGGATCCCTTTCACCTTTACAGCCCCCACCTCTTCCACTGGGATCGCACCCTTTAACAGGCCGTAGGTCCTCTGGCTTATGAGGATCTGTCCCGCCTTTGCAGATTCTTCAAGGCGCGCTGCCACGTTCACCTGGTTGCCGATGACCGTATAGTCCCTGTACATATCTGAACCCACGTTTCCAACGGTGACAAATCCGCTGTTGATGCCCATGCCCACGCCCAGTTCATGGCCGTATCTGCCCCAGTTCCCGGACAGACCCCGTATCCTCTTCTGCATTGCAATGGCCATGCGAACGGCCCGTTCCGCGTGGTCATCCATGGGGATGGGGTCCCCAAAGAAGATGAGGAGACCGTCGCCCGCTATCTTGTTCACCGTACCGTCGTACAGGTGTACGATCTTTATCATCTCGGAGAAATACTCGGCCAGGAGGTGGAACAGTTCCTCTGGTTCCAGGTTCTCGGTGAGATTTGCAAATCCCCTGATATCGGTAAACACAACGCTCATCATCTTTCTCTGGGGCTCTGTTCCCAGGGCATGTTCACTGGCCAGGATCTTGTCCGCCAGCTTGGGAGAGAGATACCTGCGCAGTTCTTTGTACCGCTCAAGTTGAGCTACCTGCCTCTTGACCCTGGCCTCTAACTCGCGATTAAAGGCGATCAATTTCTGCTGGGCCCTGCGCAGTTCTGATGTACGCTCCTCCACCATGTTCTCTAACTCTTTGTTGTACTCATCTAAGCGGGACTTGGCCTCTATAAGTTCCACGTTGGTCTTTTCGAGGACCTCATAGGCCTCATTTTTGGCCCTCATGCTCCTCCTGAGCTGGTTGATGGTCTCAATGAGTTCCTGGCCGGAGGTGTTCCCTCCCCCCCTCCATATCTGGGAAATGCGACGGAAAGGGGAGACCCGGTCGTAGGAGATATCCAGGATGAAATATGGGGCCATAAAGATCTCTCCGGCCTCTATGAGGGTGCGATCTTGAACCCTTATGGTCTCGGTGGCAATTATCGCTTCTCTCTGGTCCTCATGCACAGGCTGGTATTCAGGGGAGATCTCGGTGTGCCTGCCAAGGTAGATTGCCCTGCCGTTGATCTGCTCAGGCTCCAGAAGGATCCTTTTTCCCGCTGTGATGCGCCTGTCCCTGTTCGGATCTCTAAGGGTCATGAGATCCCCTTCCATCTTCACCTCCAGGCGGTATCTGGCAAATTCGGGTTCCCGGTTGAAGAGGATCTCCGGGTCGTAGGCGGTCAGTGTCTGCCTGACCACGGCCGGGGCAAGGCCCCAGATGGTGGGGATGGAGGAGAGTATGCCCCGCAGGTAGGGATCGCCTATATAGTCGCTGTCAGGCTCGATATCCCTGTGAAACTGAACCCTGAGAATGGTCCTGAATTTTCCTGACTGGCGGTTGTAGGTGGGAGGCAGTACTACTTCAATCTCTTTGGTGTCATCGAAGTTCTTGTTAAAGAACGGTACCTTCCTGAAACCGTCGTTTGGCGACGCAAAGACCCTCACAAAGTAGTGGAACCGGCCCCAGGAGCGGAGTCTGGCCGAAGAGGCCCCGCAGTTGAAGAAGAAATCGGGCTCGTCAACAAGTTCCTTTCCCCTCCTGAAGATGGTCTCAAAGTTTCCGTAGGTGGTCCACTCGTCCTCGTTAAGGAAGAAGTCTTCCGCAGAGGGGTACTGATCCCGGGGAAAGGGGAGCCCTTCAAACAGAGCCCTGTAATCGGCCCCCCTGTTTTGCACATAGGTGGCTATGATTCTGATGTTACGGTTGCTGATACAGTCAGGACGACTCATGGATTATACCCGATACCACCTTCAGGACTGGAATATCCACTCTGTGATCTATCATATTCAGATTGGGGTCGGCTGACAAGTAACTTTGTCAGCGCAGGATAGTTCTCATGATGGACCCTGACATATTTCAAAAGTCCTCCCCTACAGGGACCCCTTTGTGGGCCCCATTTTATTCCTTGACAATGAGGGCATCTGTTATAGTATACTTATCAAGTACGGGACGTGGCGCAGCCTGGAAGCGCACCTGAATGGGGTTCAGGGGGTCGAGAGTTCAAATCTCTCCGTCCCGACCAGAAAAAGGCAATAAAAAGAGCAAGTTAGCGATTAGCCGATTTGCTCTTTTTTTGAGGATTTTGCGATTTGGTACCAAATAGGTACCTTTTTGGCCCCAAGAGGGAATTTGGGATCAAGAATCAGACCCGTTGGAATAGTGTTCTGCCAGTTGAATTTGCTTTGACAGATTGTGCTTCAAAGAAAGGTGTGAGTATCTGTCCGTCATGGATAGATCCCGATGGCCTATCATTTCTTTTACCTCCTTTAGACCGGCCCCGGATAAGATCAGATTTGAGCAGAACGTGTGACGAAGGTCATGGAAATGAAAGTCCTTGATACCTGCCAGTTCAAGAGCCTTATGCCATGATTTGTCAAAACGCTTAATCGGAGTCCCATCAATTCGACAAAAAACATGGTCAGACTTCAC
>DREN01000108.1 GCA_011051075.1 Deltaproteobacteria bacterium
AGACCAAGCAGGGCCCGCACAAGGCCCCTTGCTGACACGGCCATGACAGAACCGGTGACTATGACCAGGGTGTAGAGGAGAAATGCGGATTTTGCTAAAATTTCCATGTGCTGGGTGCTGGGTATCCCGCCGTGGCGGGACTGGGTAGTGGTTACTGGTTATCCCGCCGTGGCGGGACTGGTTACCCCCGGCTCCGGCTTCTGACTTCTCTCTTCTTCCCCAAACTTCTCAAGCAGATCGAACACAAAGGCGCCCTTGTCTATCCCTGCCAGGTAGCCCCTGCTGGAAAACCGGATGGAGCGTACCGGACAATTTTCCACACAGAACCCGCAGAGGCAGCACCGGGTATAGTCGTAGGTGAACGTGGCAGGCCCCTTGCGGGCCTTCTTTTTTGCCTCGCCTTTATCAGACCCTCCACCTTTTTCCGTCCCTTTCTCCATTTTGGCAGGTTTCTTCCTGACCACCGTGATACATCCGTGGGGGCATACGCCGGCGCAGGTCATGCAGGCGATACACCGGGGTCTGCGAGGGTCATCGGGGCTTTCCACAAGCTCTATGGGCCCGCGAAAGGTCCTGAGGTTATCCACCTGGGCACGGGGATAGTGGACGGTGACCTGGTCCCGGGCAAAACAGGTACCGGTGACCTTAAGCCCCTTCACCAGGCTCCACAGCCCTGCAACATCATCCCGGATTCTATTTACAGAGTCCATTATCCCACATCCAATCCCACCACGGCGGGGTATATCCAGCAACAGACTCAAAAAATCTTCATCAACAGCGCGGTGCCCATTAGGTTCGCCAGGCCCAGGGGGAGGAGCCATTTCCAGTTAAGGTTCAGCAACTGGTCAAATCGGAGCCTGGGAAAGGTCCACCTGAACCAGATGATGATCAGGAGCAGCAGATAGATCTTGATCAGAAACCACCAGAACCCCGGCAGAAAGGGGGCCTGCCATCCACCTAAAAAAAGCGCCGTGGCAACGCTGCACACCACGAGCATATTGGTGTATTCGGCCAAAAAAAAGAGCCCGAAGCCCATGCCTGAATACTCCGTATGAAACCCGGCCGTAAGCTCGCTCTCTGCCTCGGGCAGGTCAAAGGGGGCCCGGTTTGTCTCGGCCACTGCACAGACAAAGTAGATGAGAAAGGCCAGCGGCTGGGTGAAAATATTCCAGTGCCAGGGCCATGGACCCTGATAAGCCACTATTTTTGAGAGGTTCAGGGTACCGGTCATGAATGCCACTGACAGGACGCTCATAAGCAGCGGGATCTCGTAGCCCACGGACTGGGCCACGGCCCTGGCAGCCCCAAGGAGGGCCCACTTGTTGTTGGAGCCCCAGCCTGCCATGCAGAGGGCCAGGGCATTTATGCCTGAAAAGGCAAGGATCAGGATGAGGCCCAGGTTGACCTCAAGACCGGTGAGCACAGGTCCGAAGGGGATGGGCAGGAGCAGGGGGAGGGCCGGAGCAAAGGCTAAGATCGGGGCCAGCCAGAAGAGGAGCCTGTCCGCGCCGTCCGGCCTGAAGGGCTGTTTCCCCATCAGTTTAAGAGCATCGGCCACGGTCTGAAGGACCCCGTGCGGACCCACCTCAAAGGGACCAGGCCTCCGCTGAACATGTCCGGCTACCTTGCGCTCAAGGTAGATTAGGATGAGGGCGCTCACCGCCACAACGGCCGCCGTGGCCACAACGGCGATAAGGAGATAAAAAAACCTGTGAAACTCATAAGACATGCTTCATCATCCAATGTAGGGTAAGGCGTAAGGATAGGATGCTTCACCTTGGATCCTTCCCCGTTCAACGTTCGACGTTCATCCTGAATCCCTCAATCCTACCTGTCTATCTCGGGAATTACCAGGTCAAGACTCCCTAAGATCGATACGGCGTCTGCAAACAGGGCCCCCCTGACAAGTTCACCGAACAGACTCAGGTTGGAAAACCCGGGCGCACGGAGCTTGACCCTGTAAGGCTTGGGGCCGCCGTCGCTCACCACGTAAACCCCTATCTTGCCCCTTGCCCCTTCCACGGCAAAATAGGCCTCGCCCGGGGGGGCCTTCCAGCGGGGTCCGGGGGATTTCTTTAAGATATGATCTCCCCCGGGTATCTGTTCTACGGCCTGTTCCACGATCTTCAGGCTCTCTTCGATCTCCGCCATCCTGACACAATACCTCCCCATGGCGTCGCACCCGGTATCAACCGGGATCTTGAAATCAAACCTGTGGTATATGGAATAGGGTTCGACCCTGCGCACGTCGTAGGCCAGGTTTGATCCCCTCACCACGGGTCCCGTGGCCCCGTACCTCCTGCACATCTCAAGGGGAAGGAGCCCGATCCCTTCTGTACGCCGGCGGAAGATGATATTCTCGGTGACCAGCTCGGCGTACATGGGCAGCCTTTCCCGCATATGCCTTACGAATTTCAGGCAACCTTTTAGAAAATCGTCATTAACATCCCCCGCCACCCCGCCCGGCCTGAAGAAGCTGTAGGTGAGCCTTGATCCGGTAAGCACCTGGAGAAGATCGAGGATATGCTCCCTGTCCTCAAAACCGTACATGATCGGGGTAAAGGCACCCAGGTCCAGGAGAAGTGCCCCCCACCAGACCAGGTGCGAGGAGATGCGGTTCAGCTCGGACACGATCACACGGATATACTCGGCCCGTTCAGGCGCCCTGATCTGTGCCAGACGCTCCACGGCCCCCACATAGGCCCAGTTCCATGCCATGGCGTTGAGGTAGTCCACACGGCCCATATTGGGGATGTACTGGACCCAGGTCCTTGTCTCGGCCATCTTTTCGTGCATTCGGTGGAGGTACCCGATAACCGGTCTTGCCTCTACGATATACTCGCCGTCAAGCCTGAGTATGACCCTCAGTACCCCATGGGTGGACGGATGCTGGGGGCCCATGTTTATCACCATGGTATCGGGATCATCCTCCCCCTCAGACCGCCTGAGTCCCGGGTCAGGCAGGGCGTGCTGAGGCTCCCCCTGGCTGAAAAGCTGAGACGCATTGGGTTTATCCACCCCTCCGCATGCATTCAGGAAGCCTTCAAAGGGGATCCTGTCCTCCTCCCCCTTTATGAGCGGGGGGCTGTCCATATCATCGGGGACAAGCAGAGGGGCCGGATCGGGATGCCCCGTGAACCTGATCCCGAAAAAATCGGCCACCTCCCTCTCGTGCCACTCTGCCCCTGTGAAGATATCACTTATGGACGGAATTGCGGGCATCTGGTGAGAGACCGTCACGTAGAGGGAGGCCCTGCACGGCTCCTGTGGATGGTCAAAGTGATATACCGTCGCAAACCCCTCGGCAAAGTCCATGCCCGTGATATCTTCCAAGAAGAATCCCTCCTCGTACAGGCCCACGACAGCGTCCCTCAGATCCTCCCTGGCCAGCACAATGGAGCAGGAACTCCCGGTCTTCTCGTAAGGGTCAGTCAACCTGCCCAGGGGCTGGAGCCCCTCGATCCAGCCCGACATCATGGCCCATCTCCGGTTTGGACCCGGGGCCACCATCTCCTGCCCGATATCTTCTCCTGAAGTTCAAAGAGCCCTTCAAGGAGGGCTTCGGGCCGGGCCGGGCATCCCGGCACATACACGTCAACCGGGATGATCTGGTCCACCCCCTCCACAATGGAATACTGGCCTTGGAATCTGAAAGGCCCCCCTGAGATGGCGCAGTTGCCCATGGCAATGACCCACTTCGGTGCGGGCATCTGTTCGTACAGCCTGACAACGACCGGGGCCAGTTTCCTGGTCACGGTTCCCGCCACGATCATCAGGTCAGCCTGGCGCGGTGAGGGCCTGAACACCTCTGCGCCGAAACGGGCCAAATCAAACCTTGCCATGCCCACTGCCATCATCTCAATGGCGCAGCAGGCCAGTCCAAAGGTCAGGGGCCAGAGGGACATGGAACGGCACACGTCCAGGATCTTCCCGGCCAGTTCCATCTGGAACAGGGGGGGATCAACAGGATGTTCCAGGGATACGGTCATACCTTCCTGGGCCATTTGAACACCCCCTTTGCCTGGAAGAAGAAAAGGGCGAGTGCAAGGACGAAGACGAAGACAAACACCTTAAAAAATGCGGAAAGGCCCACACTCTCGCCGTAGGCCACTGCCACGGGAAAGAGATAGAGCACGTCCACCTCAAAGGCCAGGAATAAGAGGGCGTAGATGTAGTAGTTGATATGAAAGCGCATCCAGGCGCCGGTTATCGGATCGATGCCGCATTCATAGGGGGTTCCCATGTGCGGGTCCCCGGATCTGGGGGAGAGAAAAAAAGGGGTCAGAAGGGCTGCCACGGCCATAAGGAATCCCACGCCGAAGAAAAGGAGGATCGCCATATGAAGCCAGTTAAAGACCATATCTTCCCCATGTCCAGTCTGTTATGGGCCGGTTTACTGCGTGAGGACTATATCATTAAAGGGGGATGATTTTGCAAGTGATATTTTTTCAATTGCCATCCTCCCTCCTGACGCGAAGCTGCAGAATTCGTCTCTGCCGTGCCAGATCAACAGAACACCCGGTACGGTGTTGGATGGTTTTTCCCTGGAAAAGGCGGGTTTAACTTCACGGTTGACATCACGGGTCAGGTTCCCTAAACTTTTCGACCTGCGCGGTTACACTTCAGCAATTGTGGATACGGGATCTATCACGCCCCTGGCGGGAGTCCGTCCGTGGGGGTCTCTTTTCCAAAGGACGCAAAACCCTAT
>DREN01000275.1 GCA_011051075.1 Deltaproteobacteria bacterium
CTTCCTGTCGCCCGGTAAAATGGTATGATAAAAAAATTATGTAATTGTGAACATAATAATAGGCTTTTTGTCAAACTTTAGTGAAATATCCTGTGTGGTAAACGATCTGGCTACTCATTATAATTACTATACTGCACCTGTACCAAATCATCAAATGGGTGATGACAGGAAATCGGTTCAGGGATTAGGGAGATACCTTGTCTTTTTTCTCGGCTGACAATTTCCGATGATTGAGGCCGCAAACTGTCCCGCTTTTTTTGGAAAATAGTCGGGGCTGGATGGGTCAGCCGGATATTTACTTAGCTCCCGGACTGTTAAGCTGACTTAGAAAGTTGAGCTGAAAACTCAAAAAACAAGATAAAAGGAGGAGGGAGATGTCTCATTTCACCAGGATGAAGACGAAATTGTCCAAAAAGAACCATATCGTGCAGGCCCTGCGCAACCTGGGCTATGAGCCCAAGCCGGGAAAGGTCCGCATTAGGGGATATGGAGGACAGGAGACAGAGGTGGATGTGATGATACCTACGGGAAATCCCGGCTATGACCTGGGTTTCAGAAAACAGGGCAATACCTATGAGATGGTGGCGGACTGGTACGGCATCCACAATATTGACCGGGACGCGTTTCTCAAGAAGGTACAGCAGAGATATGCCTATCATGCGGTGATGGAGCGTATGAAGGAGCAGGGCTTTGACCTAGTGGAAGAAGAAGAGGAGGAGGATAACACCATCCACCTCACAGTGAGGCGCATGGTATTTTAGAAGGCCAGGAAAGGGGGAGACTGAAATGGCGGCAAGATTAACCCGGTTTCAAGAGGAACTGATACTTTATTTCAGGGCAAGGTTTACGGTGCTTTACATCGTCACACCCGAGGAAGAGCGGGTCATGAAAGAGATCACAGGGGCCTGCAGGGAGGCAGGCAAGACTGCCTATTCCTGGGATATTGCCGACGGGCTTATGCCTCTGACCGAATCCACCGGCAGGGTGGACAGGCCTGCAAGGGACCCCATCTCGGCCCTTGAGCTCATCAGCAGGATCAATGAGCCTGCTGTCTTTGTCCTCAAGGACTTCCACAGTCTCTGGGAGAAAAATCCCCAGGTGATCCGCAAGGTAAAGAACCTTGCCCAGGCCCTCAAGCAGACCAAAAAGAGCATTATCATTACCTCTTGCCAGGGCAAGGTGCCCGAGGAGATCTTGGACATGGTCTATGTAATCGATTTCACTCCGCCTGACTTTAACGGGATAAGAGAGATACTCGACATTTTTGAGCATATCCCCAACATCAGGGTGAATCTGACACACTCCGGCAGGGAGAAACTGATCAGGAGCGCCCTTGGCATGACCGCCAACCAGGTCCAGAGGGTATTTGCCAAGGCCGTGGTGCAAAAAGGCGTGCTGGACGAGGAGGCCATTGACCTGGTCACCCGGGAGAAAAAGGCCATCATCAGGGAGAGCGGCGCCCTGGAGTTCTTTTCCGCCACAGAGACCATAGACCAGGTGGGCGGGCTGGACGTGCTCAAGGCATGGCTTCACTCAAGGGAAGGCTGCTTCTCGGAGGATGCCCTGCAATACGGCCTTACACCGCCAAAGGGCCTGCTCCTGATCGGCATCCCCGGCACGGGAAAGAGCCTTACCGCCAAGGTGGTCTCTGGCCTGTGGCACCAGCCCCTCATCAGGCTTGACATGGGCGCTGTATTCGGGAGCCTGGTGGGGCAGAGCGAGGAAAACATCAGGAAGGCCCTGAGGCTGGCGGAGACAGTGAGCCCCTGCGTCCTTTGGATAGACGAGGTGGAAAAGGGGCTCACAGACCCGGGCGGGGACTCGGGTACCGGCGCACGGGTCTTCGGCACCCTCCTCTCCTGGATGGAGGAAAAACAGAAGCCGGTCTTTGTGGTCTGCACTGCAAACAACATCTCTTGCATCCCGCCGGAATTCTCAAGGGCCGGCAGGTTCGATGCCATCTTCTTCCTGGACCTTCCCACCTTCAGGGAGCGAAGGGAGATATTACAGGTACACCTCTTAAAGCGCCGGCCAATGATAGACGACTTTGACCTTGATGCCATGGCGGGAGAAAGCGCAGGCTTTGTGGGTGCCGAGATAGAGCAGGCCATTATCGCCGCCATGGTCCGGGCCTTTAATGACGGCCACAGGGAGTTCACCACGGACGACATCCTGCACGTGCTCCGTGCCAGGGAAGAGGTGGTGCCCATAAGCAGCAGCCAGAAGGAGAACATCGAGGCCCTGCGCAGGTGGCTCACAGAGGGGAGGGCAAGGTCCGCCTCCTTTACCGAGGCCGATGCCGCCCTGAAGGAGCAGGTAAAGGTCCCGGAGTTCGGCGCGGCCCCGGCCATCGAGCTTGGAGATTAGGAAGTGGAGGATAAGCGAAGCGCATCCACCAAAAAGGGCATGGTGAGGCAATGAGATGAAGACCAGCCGCATCCCCTTGTACTTCAGGAACCCCAGGGACGGTACAGAGATGGTGCTTGTCCCCGGGGGCTGGTTCTTTATGGGAAACAACAAGGAGGACGACCCGGATGCCTATGATTCTGAAGCCCCCCGCCACCTCCACTTTGTGAGGCCCTTTTACATGGCCATAACCTGCATCACCGTTGCCCAGTTCAGGAGGTTTGTGAGGGAGACTGGCTACAGAGGCGGAGACTATCCAGGCACCGGCGATGAGTTTGAGGAACGCTGGGGCTACTGGGAAAAAGACCCGGACGGCCACCCCGTGCGGTATGTGAACTGGCTTGACGCTGCGGAATACTGCACCTGGGCCGGCCTCAGGCTCCCCACCGAGGCCGAGTGGGAGCTTGCAGCCAGAGGATACAAGGCCCTGAAATACCCCTGGGGGAGGACTGGGAGAATGGGAGAAGGGTCTGCTGGGATAAACAGAGAGGGCCGGGTGGAGCAACGGCCCCGGTCTTTGACCACCCTGAGGGGGTGGGGGTGTTCGGTACCTTTCAGCAGAGCGGCAACGTGTGGGAGTGGTGCCAGGACCGGTATGACAGTGATGCCTACAAGAGATATGCCAGGGGAGACTTCACTCCGCCCGGGTCAAAAGAACGCCGTGTTTTGCGCGGCGCCTCGTGGAGCTTCTTCCTCACGGAGTTCTTCCGTGGTGGCCTCCGGAGCCACAACGGCCCGCAGGACCGGCACGACTTCAGCGACCTCCGCTCAGCCAGGACAGTTACCTTATGATTTTTTACCATTTTACATTTTTCAAAATTTTTGAGGAGGTACAGTGGATTGGTGGATAAGCGAAGCGCATCCACCAATAAGGGAAAAGTGAAATTCGCGGGCAAAAAGGATCGAACCCGCGGACAGGACCACGGCAGGGGCCATGCAGACTATCCAGTAATCAAGGCCATGTACCGTCTTGCACTTGAGTACACGGAAAGGGTAAAAAGCTTTCCAAGGGACACCCGTTTCATATTAGGCGACCGGATACTGAACAACTGTTACGACATCCTTGAAGGCCTGATAGAAGCGCGGTATACAAAGGAGAAAGAGAGGGTGCTGCGGCGACTGAATCTCCAACTGGAAAAGCTCCGCTTCCAGACAAGATTCTGCCTGGACGTGAAGGTCCTTTCCGCAAAAAAGTATGGGCATATATGCGAGATGATAAACGATGTGGGCAAGATGATCGGCGGATGGTTGAAAAGCCTCCGCTGACAGAGGGTGGTTCCTGCCGATGGTGGCCGTGTTTTGCGCGGCGCCTCGTGGAACAACAACAACACGAAGAACTTCCGTGGCGGCAACCGGAACAACAACAACCCGCAGGACCGGAACAACAACAACGGCCTCCGCTCAGCCAGGACATGGCCTGGTGTGTTCAGAGTCCAGGCGGCCAAGGGCCTCCAGGAGAGTGACCGCCAATGTCCAGGGGACCATCCTGACCCTGCAGGGGTCGAAAACGAGGGCGGCCGGCCTCCTGGTAGGGTTGCCGAAGGGCGGCCGGCCCCATTTTAACCAGACAGGATGAAAAGATACGGAAGCCTGTTTTCAAAGATAACCTCGTGGGAGAACCTGGTCCTTGCTGCCAGGCGCGCGGCCAGGGCCAAACCAATGAGCCTTGCGAAAATGGCCTTTGAGTTCAATATGGAGAGGGAACTGGTCTGCCTGAGAAAGGAGCTTACAAAGGGTATATACAGGCCAGGCCCGTATAGAACTTTCATTATTCACGATCCCAAGGAACGGCTGATAAGCGCTGCGCCCTATCGTGACCGCGTGGTCCACCATGCCTTGTGCAACATTATCGAGCCCTTGTTCGATCGCTCTTTTCTCCCACAGAATTACGCGAACCGGAAGGGCCGGGGGCTTCACATGGCAGCCAAGGCAGGAAGCAGGATTGTGAACAGTTCCGTATATATCCTGAAAGGGGACATCCGGAAGTACTTCCCTTCAATTGACCACCGGATACTGAAGGAGAAGATACGGAGAAAGATCAAGTGCCGCCCCACCCTTGAGCTTATCAGCCTGATAATAGATAACAGCAACGAGCAGGAGGATGTAATCTTCTATTTCCCGGGAGACAACATGTTTACGCCGCTGGAACGTAGAAAGGGGCTCCCCATAGGGAATCTCACCAGCCAGCTCTTTGCAAATATATATCTGGATGGTTTCGACCACTTCGTGGTTCAACATCTTAAAATAAAAAGGTATGCCCGTTACGTGGACGAC
>DREN01000441.1 GCA_011051075.1 Deltaproteobacteria bacterium
CCTTTATCCACACTGAATATTGTGCGGCATTCTTCACACTGGATCTCCATAGCCTCTCTCCTTGGCAAAGGATAGTTTCAGGCCCGGACTCTCGTTCCAGCCCACTCTGGGGGACCCGGGTTACTCCTTGAGCAGATAGATCTCCGGCAGATAACGGTACTCCTCATCACAGTCAAGCCCATATCCCACTAAAAAGCCCTCCTTGACCTGAAATCCGCAATAATCAACCGGCACCTCCCGCTCTCTACGTTCCAGCTTGTCTATGAGGGAACAGATGCGAACTGACTCCACCCCCCTGCTCTCCAGATTTTCTTTGATAAATGCCAGGGTCAGACCCGTATCCACAATATCTTCAACAATAATTACGTGCCGACCCTCAACAGGAAGCTCAATATCCTTTGTCAAACGGACACAGCCGCTTGAGTGCATTTTTGAACCGTAACTGCAGGCCCTCATGAAATCGATCTTCGTTGGTATGCTGATCTCCCTCACAAGATCGGTAAAGAAAAAGATCGATCCCTTGAGTATCCCCACCAACACAGGTTCCGTACCGGCATAATCGGAAGATATCTGCCTGGCGATCTCTCCCACACGTTTCTGAATGGCCCCTCTGGATATGAAAATCTCCCTTTTCAAAGCTAATTCTCCATAACTTCCTGCTGAGGCTAAGACCAGCCTTTCAACACCTTCTCCCCCGTCCCCTTGAGGTGAGCTTTCTGTTCATTTACGTCCCCGAGAACCGCCAGGCCCATGACCTGCCTGTCTTATATATTGAAAAACAGATCTTTGTCAAACCGTGGGCTCAGGCTCCCCGTCCATGAAGGGGAGTTTCTCTCTCTTCCTGTAAGCCAGGGCCAGGGCTGAAGCGATCAGGGTCTTGTCTCTATCCATAACCCTTATCTGGTATGTGGCCGTTTTCTTTGAGAGGGATATCTCCCTGGATACCGCCCTGAGCCTGCACCCGGCCCTGGCGGGATTATGAAAAACAACGTTCACATTAAGGGCCACGGCCATCCTTCCATGGGAGTTGCACGAAACCTGAAATGCCTCATCCATGAGCGAAAAAATAGCCCCCCCATGGACCATGCCGAACAGATTGACATCGTCGTCCAGAGGAACCATCTCAACAACTGCATGGCCGTCAGACACCTCGATGAGCTCCAACCCCAGCTTTACCGCGTAGCCTTCAACCTTAACGCTCCTGGTCATTGAAGAGCGAATCGCCTGGTCCATTTTATCCCCTCCCAGTCTTATCCATATCTTCGCACCCGTCCCCGGCAGCAGCGAAAAAGACTGTAAAGACAGTTCCTCCAGAGGCGTAACAGTCGCCTCTCTCCCTGCAGAAATCGCACTGTTCTATGCTGCCCGGACAGGTATCCTGATCAAGGGGGATGTACCCGCATCTTGCCGATCTCATGTTGATGGTAAAACCATATCGCTCAGAGAAGATCTTCATGCGGAGCAGGTCAGCTCCTTTGCCCCCTGCATTGAAGTCAAACTCCCGCCTGGTGGAATAACTCATTGTTTCCTGGGTTACAAAGAAGCCTTCAAAAATCCGTTTCTGGTTTTCAGAGGTTATTCCAACCCCAAAATCTCGGACCAGAAGCTCCACGTCTTTACCCTTCTTCCTTACGCGGATCTCTATCTTACCCTGATCCGGCGTATTCTCTACAGCGTTCTTGACAAGACCGGCTACGGTCTTTCTGAGCGGATCAGCCGGTATGCAGATGGCCGGAACAGGTTCAAGAGAAGACCTGAGCTCGATCTTACGATGGGAAAAGCGGGGCGCCAACTCATGGAGAAGCGACCCTGTGAACCTGTCCAGGAAGATCTTCTCGGACCTGGCCTCTTTCGGTCCGAAGATCTCGTCCACCCTGGCCCTGATCCTCTCAACGATGGGTCCCTCGCCCACCTCATCGGCCACCAGGGCCTCCAGCTCATCGGCACATTCATCCAGCAACAACGACAGGACATAGTGGGTATCATAGTGCTGCTCCCGCATGATATCTTCCACCTGATACTGCATGTCCAGTATGCGGACCAGGTTCCGACGCGCCCGATCGAGGGTAGGCCGGTAGGTCTCCTCGGGAAGGGAAGCAACGCGTTTTCCCAAGATACTCAGGGTGGCCCCAAGCACCGCGAGAGGGGTTCTCAGCTCGTGGGAGAGATGATTTATGACCTTGTCTTTTGCCCGATTGAGGCTTCTGACCTCGTCATAGGCCTCCCTTATTTCCCTTGAAACCCGGGCGTTTTCAATGGAAAGGGCCACAGTGCCCGAAATCATGTTCAGGAGTTCTATGTCGGTCTCATCAAAGGTCCCCTGTTTCTTATTCATGGCACAAAGGACCCCGACCGTCTTGTCACCACTTCTCAGGGGCACGCTCAGCATGTTCTTGGTCTTGAATCCCACCCGGGTGTCCACTACCGGGTAAAAATCAGGGTCCTTGGACGTATCGGCAACCACCACCGGCTTTCCGGTTCGCAGGACCCGGCCTGAGACACCCTTGTCAGCGGAGAAACGGACCTCCTTCATCCTTCTCACAACGGCCATATCGTCGTGGGCCGCAGACTTGAAAAAAAGTTCGTTCTTTTTTTCGTCTAAAAGTATTATCAGGGCCCCCTCGGTTTCCAGAAGCTGCTTCACCTCCGAGCTGATATATGCCAGAAGGTCGTCTAAATCAGGATATTCGGGCAGGGCCATGCTCGTGCGGAGCAATGCCTCGTTATTGCGCTCAATCCTCTTCTGTTTGGTGATATCTCTCAGAATAACCAATTCTCCCGAGGAACTGTCGTCCTCTCCTGAAAAAAGGGTGGCCCTGAAGGCCACGTCCAGAATTCTGCCGTCTTTGGTGAGTCTCTGTGTTTCCTGGCGAAGTACGATGCCCTCCTCCAACAGCTTTCTGATATTCTTGCTGGTCTCTTCTTCCAGGCCTGGGGGGATATAGGGGATTCTCTTCCCCTCCAGTTCATCAAGGGTCCAGCCGAAGGTGTTGGTAAAGGCGGGATTCAGGTATGAAACATATCCATCAAGGGTAAAAACCACAATCGGATGGGGGACAAAATCGAGCAGTGTTCTGTAGCGTTTCTCTGACTCCTCAAGGGCCCTCTGGGTCTTGAACTTGTCTGTAATGTCCCGCGCAATACCCCGAAAACCAATGATCTTTCCATCGCGGTCCGCGATCTGGTTCGCAGAAAGCTCAATAATCCTCGACTTACCTTCCCTATCCTTCATTTCCCAGATAAGATCTGAAAACCCCTGGCCGGTCTGATATATCCTGTTAAAGGTTTCAAAGGCCTGTTTCGCGTACTCCTCGGTCATAAACTTGGCAAAATTCTGGAACTGGATCTCCTCCCTTGGATATCCAAAGACCTTGCAGAGGGACTCGTTGAAGTAGAGGAAATTACCATGGATATCCACCTCATAGACCCCCTCTCCAATGTTCTCCACAAAGGCCTGGTAACGCTCGCTGGCGACCCTGTCACAGGCAATCAGAAGCCTTTCCTCTGCTGTTGCAGCAGCCTCCTCCCCATGGGTTGACACCTGATCACCCCTTGAAGCGCCTCCCTTCTTCACTGGTTTTTCGACTTCCATGAAATCACCGGTACTGTGGCAGAAAATCCCTCAATCCCTGAGTCCTGAACCAATGCATCCGTGTAGAAAAAGACCTTTATACAGGCACCAAGAATATAGGCTATCAGCATGATATTGTCATTATAATTCTGCAGTCGCCCTGCCCCTGGATCTCCTCTGGTGCTGTTCGTCATTCCCGGTCAATAAGAGCCCGGACATCGGGGCTGTCTGCCAGAGATGGGAAAAAAGTTGACTTGGGTTGATGCTGAGTTTAAAAATCCCATAGGGCAACTTCCGGAGCATGTAATCTTTTCCAGGATAGGGGAGACCCCTCCCCCCTGGTAAGGCCATACTCCGGGCACAGGGCCCCTTTTTCCACTCAGCATACGGGGTTCAAACCGATATGCCTCTCCAAAAACTAAAGGAATACGCGTTTGTCCCCACGGCGATCGCCTTAAACCTCCTTTTTTTCTATGCAGTGATCTTTTCTGAAAAAACCTTTTTTTTTCGTGACATACACAGATGGTTCTATCCCATGAAGTATTTTCTGGCCGGTTCCTTCAAGGCCGGAGAAATCCCCTTCTGGTGCTCCAGCTACTTCTGCGGTTCCCCTTTCATGAGTGATATTCAATCGGGGGTGTTCTACCCCCTGTCTCTGATCTTCCTGCTCCTCCCCTTTCCATGGTCCTTCAACATCTACATCGTGGTCCACTTCTTCCTCTGTTTCTGTTTTTTCTACCTGTTTATCACGAGCCTGGGCCTGTCTCGGAAATCGGCCCTGCTCATGAGTGTTTCCTTCTGCTACGGGGGCTATACCTTTGCGGCCATGAACACCCTGAACAATCTATCGACCGTGACCTGGCTGCCTGCCATCCTCTGGGCCTTTAACCGGGCCAGGCTGGGACATGGCAGGTCCTGGTATTTGCTGACGGTTATCTTTATCTCCATAGCCATTCTGGGTGGGGAACCCCAGTTGCTCATCCTGATTACAGCCACGCTTATCCTCTATGCCGTAATATCCGCCCCCAAAGGCCCCCTGAGGCTGAAGTACGGTGCCATTGTTGTCTCGATGGTCCTGTGGGCCGGTCTCATTACAAC
>DREN01000036.1 GCA_011051075.1 Deltaproteobacteria bacterium
CTCTCACGGGGAGTGCTCCGCCGCTCATGCCCGTGCCGGCCCCCCTGGGTACAACGGGGAACCCGGTTTCAGTGGCGAGACGGAGGATGGTGGAAATTTCGCCGGTGGTGCCGGGAAAGGCCACCGCATCGGGCATGAACTCCATCTTGGTGGCATCTGTTCCATATTCCGCCAGCCCTTCCCCTTTTTTGAGCAGGTGGTTGGGACCAACGGTCTCGGATATTTTCTGAAGGGCGGGTTCAGGGATCATGGGTCAACGGGGATGCGGCTCTTGAGGGCATGTTCCAGCGTCATCCGGTCCATATATTTGAGATCGCCGCCCATTGGAACCCCCATGGCGATCCTTGTGATCCTGATCTCGGGGGCCTTTTCCAAGAGGAGCCTGGCCAGGAAGGAGGCCGTGGCCTCACCGGCCGTGGTGGGGTTGGTGGCAAGGATGACCTCCCGGACCTTCTCCCCCTGTATACGGGCAAGGAGTTTCCCTATCCTCAGGTCTTCCGGGCCAATTCCATCTAAGGGGGACAGGACCCCGTGGAGTACGTGGTATCTTCCCTTGAAGATCCCCGCCTCCTCTATGGCAAGCTGGTCTCCAGGTCCCTCTACCACGCAGACCGATCCGTTGGCACGATTATCATCCGTGCAGATGGGGCAGGGGTCATCATCGGTCAGGTTAAAGCAGATGGAGCAGAACCTGATTCTCTCCTTGACCTCCACGAGACTCCGGGCGAGTCCCTCGGCCAGGTCCCGGTCGCTTCTCAACACGTGAAGGGCCATACGGGTGGCGGATTTTTGACCGATCCCGGGAAGCCTTGAGAACTGGGCGATCAGTTTTTCCAGTGACGGTGGATATATTCCCATGGCTCAAACCTGAAGATTTACGATTTACCAATTAGAGAATTAAGAAATTGAATATGGTTTTTTCTCTTCTGCTCCCGTGAGTCCGCAGGACCTAATCCCTAAATCCCTCAATTCCTCAATCCTACATAATCCCAGGCATCCCGGGTAGGTTCATACCCTTGGTAAGCTGGCCCATCTCCTCGTTCATCATATTTCTGGCCTTGTTCAGTGCGTCGTTCACCGCCGCCATAACCAGGTCCTGGAGCATCTCTATATCGTCCGGGTCAACGACCTCCCGGTCGATGTTGATGGAGAGTATCTCCTGACCCCCGTTGGCCACAACCGTGACCATGCCGCCTCCGGCCGAGGCCTCCACCGTTCTTGCACTGAGTTCCTCCTGCAGTTTGGCCATCTTGGCCTGAAACTTCTGGGCCTGCTTCATTAGCTGGGCCATATTAGGCATCCCTTTCATCTGTTTTCCTCCTCTGATTTTTCATCTCTCCCGGCCCCAGTTTTCCAGGGCTTGAGGGAGCGTTTTTCACGATCTTCCCGTCAAAAAGGTCTAACAGATCCCGGGCCGTCTGGGGAAGGCCGGAATCGGCCGAACTCCCGCGCCTGAGGATCTTCTTCTCCTGCTCCTTTTCAGGTTGGGCCGGTGCTCGGCGATTACCAGTGATCTTTACCTGGATATCCTCCTGGAAGAATTCCCGGCAGTATCCGGTCAGTTGTTCATATCGCTCCCTGTCGTCAAAGTATCTTGAGGAGAAGGATTGATCTCCTCTCTCGATCTCCAGGGTATTCCCTGTAAAATCCACAAGACGCCATTCCTTGAGTATGCTGTGGGCCGCCCTGTTCCTCTTGGATATAAAGGCCAGAAAATCATCCCAGGTTTTACGCTTCCCACGGTCTCTGGGCCGCCCGTGGCCCCCTCCCTCCGATCCCTTTGTATCACCGGGGGTGCCGCCGTCAGAAGGCCTCGCCGAACCCGCCTCATACCTGTCCCCTAACGGGCCTGTCAACCTTTTTTCAAGGGCCGTCAACCTGTTGAGGATCTCCTCAAAGGAAAGATAGTCCCCAAGGCTTGCCAGCCTGATCATGGTGGTCTCCAGGATCAGGCGGGGATTGGAGGCGAACCTGAGGTCCTCCTCCCTGTTGATCAGGAAGTTCAGAAGCAGATGGAGTTTATGCTCCCCGGCCTTTGCCGCCATTCGCGCGATTTCCTGCCTGTCGGTCTCGCTCATGTCAAGGAGGTGCTTTTCCGGGGCTATGAGGCTGATAAGGAGATTCCTGAACTGCTCCATGAGCGCCCCGTAGAACTCCTTGATGTCGTAGCCGGAGTTGTATATCTTTTCAACGATCTCCAGACACCTGTCTGCGGCCCCGTCAATAATGGCGGCCGAAGATTCAAACAGTATATCCCTGTCGATGATGCCCAGGATATCGGTGATATCCTTTTCTTCCACCCTGTTCCCGCTGAAGGAGATAACCTGGTCCATCAGGCTTTCTGCGTCCCGCATGCTCCCTTCAGCCTCTCTCGCTATGATGGACAGGCCCGAGGAGGTTATTTCAACCCCTTCGTCCCTGGCTATTTTTTCAAGATGGCTGACAATTTGGGCCAGGGGTATCCTCTTGAAATCGAACCGCTGGCACCTTGACAGGATTGTTGCAGGCACCTTGTGGGCCTCAGTGGTGGCGAATATGAATTTCACATGGGCCGGTGGTTCCTCCAGTGTCTTCAGGAGGGCGTTAAAGGCCTGGAGGGTAAGCATATGCACCTCATCGATTATATAGATGCGGTACCTGCTGGAGGAAGGCATGTACTTGATGCCTTCCCTGAGCTCTCTGATCTCGTCTATTCCCCGGTTGGAGGCCCCGTCGATCTCCTGCACATCAACGGATGTGCCCTCGGTGATCTCCGTGCATGAGCGGCATTTATTGCAGGGAACCCCGGGCTCTCCCTGCTCACAGTTGATGGCCTTGGCAAAGATCCTCGCAACCGAGGTCTTTCCAATCCCCCTCGACCCGCTGAAGAGATAGGCATGGGCCAGCCTGCCGGTATTTATGGCATTGGTCAGGGTCTGGGTAATATGTTCCTGGCCTATGACATCCTCAAAAACCTGGGGACGCCACTTTCTGGCCAAAACCTGATAGGTCATAGTATGGGTATCTGATCGGTTGAGGAATTGAGTCCCGCGAATCGCGGGGTCGAGGGATCAGAGCGGGATGATTACGTTCAATTCCTTGGTTTCCAAGTCCGGCGATGCCTCGATTATCTAAGGGTGAACCCGCTTCAGGGAGATGCCTGAAACCGCAGTTCAGTCTTTAAGTCCCCCACCACAAGCCCCCGGGCATCCTCACGGGGCAAGGCAGCAGGTTCTGGAGTAGAGTTGATGGCGGAGAGAGAGGGATTCGAACCCTCGGTACCGCTGTTGGCAGTACACGCGATTTCCAGTCGCGCTCCTTCGGCCAGCTCGGACATCTCTCCGCTGAATAGTTGCCAGTTGCTCTCCATACCATGGTCAGATGGCGGAGGGGGGGGCTTCGAACCCCTTCACAACACCACAATACCAAATACTTTCAGCCAGTTTTAGACTGCTGAACCAAGAATTTACACCCTCGTGTACACCTCATTTGCCTGTTCATGGAGGGGAGTATAATTCTCAAGGGCCCTTTTGTCAATCGGATTAACTGCTGCCCGCATGGTTATCCCGTCATCCAGACCAGGGCTGATCCTCTGGCCTCCACGGCGGGATTGAGTCTGACGCAGATATGGGCGAAAAAGACAGTTTTCGTTCAGGCACTAAGTATCTCTGAGATGTCGCAAGATTGGAATGTCGTTCCGCAGGGCGGGATCGCTCACGATTTCGAGGGGTGTTCCGGCACGGGATGCGAAAGTCGCAGCGTGCCTTCTCAGGTCATGTGGTCTCAATTTGATGTTGACGTGTTTACCTGCCTTGATCACGATCATCCTTGCAGCCGAGTATGTTATGGGAAAATGGGATTTCGGATGGATATCTTCCTGTCTTCAATGTCATTAGGGGTGAGTTTTAAAAGGAAGGGAGGAAAGAACGAGCACGAGATGACGAGGCGGCTCTCCCATTGACGCACAAAGGTGACTTCCCGGCGGTTTGTGCTGGATCGCGAAGCGGTTATTGCAGATGCCCGCTATCGCATGGTGATATCGCCTGAGCGATGATTCCAAAGCCTCGCGTCAGTTCGTGGTCAATGATGTTGTACTGAAAGGGCAGGAAGACTATCTTCCGGGCATAATGATGCGGGACTCATTCTCTTCTTGTGTGGACCGCTGCTGGGCCTGCATCTGTTTGGCGCTTTCCACCATCTCTTCAAGGGTCTTTTTCATAGCGCCGGGGAATTCGTCAATGGCCTGTTCCAGGGTGGTCGCCTGCAACGCGGTTTGAAGGGGAACAAGCCCCTGAGGGGAGTTGAGCTGGGTATGCCCTACGAATATGGGTTGACGGCTTTCGTCTTTGGTCCCATCCGGTTTGATGGGCCTGAGACACCTGATGGACCCTACGTTTAGATCCGTAACGGATTCCTCACGGCACAGGTTTTGTTTGTTGAAGGTAAAGTCGATCTGTTCCTGGCTGTTGGCAGTCATTTGATTTCTCCCTCGGAGTTTTACCTAAAACTTTACTGTTTATGTCATTTTACGTTAACTATTTGCCGCAACACTTCTTATATTTCTTTCCGCTTCCGCAGGAGCATGGTTCATTCCGTCCGATCTTTTTTTCCGCTTTCGCCGGCGTTGGGGTATTCAACAATAGCTCCAGATCGGAGATATCCTCCGGCTCGTCCGGCTCCAGCCC
>DREN01000137.1 GCA_011051075.1 Deltaproteobacteria bacterium
TGAGCCTCGCAAGCTCCGCTATCCGTTGCTGTTTCGTGTACACATTCATAGGTTCCATTGTACCCTCTGTGTTTCCCAACAACAGCTCCATAATCCCGACACGGCCCTTCCCTCTTCCGGCTCCCCACGGGTTGGGTTCGCCGTCGTCATAGGTACTATTCCCGTGCTAATCCCGCCCAGGCGGGACTAATGCCATCCTGCCGCACTTCGTTTCCTTCGCTTGGCAGTACCACCAGTCTCCCTCTTTATTCGTTCCTCCTGCTTCGCTCCCGAGAGAAGGGATCAGCTCAGGCCTGGATGTTCGCGGTCTTCTTCCGCCGGTCACCCACATACCGGACTCTTCTGGTGGAGCAGTTCGGGCCTCCCAGGTTCCTGGGGAGTCCGCTCGTACCTTTGCCCTGCTCAAGAGACCCCGGCCGCGCCACACTTGCCACTGTCAACTCAGCAAGGTGGTGTTGCCCCCGCCACATCGAACACGAAGGCCACGACAATGATCCTTTCGAGGCTGATTCACACGGCTTCAGTACCCGCTGTCTACGCTTCCAGATTCGGATTTCCCTACACTGGCAAGACTCGCTTCCGGTCGGGTGACAGCCCTTACCGGATGGGTTTTGAACCCATTAGACTCCTTCAGCGAATTTCAAATGTGGCTCTTTCGCCACCTATCCCAACGCTCCAGGCTTAGCCTGGCGCCACAATGTTCGATGTTCATTTTTTTCAGTCCCTCCCAGGCAAAAACAACTTGGCGCTTATGCCCCTTCCCCCGAGGCACGGTCCGGTTGATCAGGGTCAGATCAACGCCAGACTGATCTTCAGGGCAGCGTCAATACTTTTCATGATGTCTACAGAAAAACCGCCTCTTTTCCTCACGATCCTTGATTTATCAAGGCTCTTTATCTGATCGCACTGGACCACGCTTTTCTTATCCAGACCTCCGGCACCCTTTTCAACGATTACAGCCGCAGGGTAGGGCCGCTTTAGATGTTCGGCCCCTCTTATGGGCGAGACAATAACCAGGGGACTGTACCGGTTGCCCACATCATTCTGGACAACAACCGCCGGTCGCGTCTTCCGAATTTCATGTCCGCGGGCAGGCTCAAAATCAATATCGATCACATCACCTCTTTTTATCTCCACTATACGCCGTCTCCCGAGGTAAAATCCCACTCCTCACTGCTCTCTTTTATAAAACCGTAATTGGCCACATACCCTTCTTTCAGGGCCAAGCCTGTTTCCTCTCTCTCTTTTTCAGCCAGGCTTTCGGAAATAAGCCTGCGGATCAATTCAGCCCTGCTTGAATCAACCCTGCGGGCCAGATCATCCAACTTATCAATAATAACGCCCGGCAACTCAATATTGATCCTCCTTTTTGCCTGAGCGACCTCAGATACCATGATATACCCCCATATTATGCATAGTTTTTTGATATGATTTGATGATACCATCTGCAGGTATCATCATCAAGGATAATATGTGTACCCATCTGAAAATCAACCCGAAATCCTGCCTTGCGGTTTTTAAGCGGAATTGTTAGGCTCATGGGCATCAACAACCGAAAATCTGAACCTCGAGGCTGAAAGGTCTTCAAACAGCCTCTTTCAAGTCCCCAATGACCCGCAGGAACCTCATAAAAAGACTCCTTGGGTGGAGCAAAACGGCCCTTATGCTCGGGATTTTTCCCTTTTTTTACCGGCTTGGGTCTGCTGCCGCAGGGGCAGGGACCGGTTCGGCTCCTTTTCACACGGGCGATCTCAGCCTGAAAGAGATTGCCAGGAGGAAGATCCATCATGGGAATGACCGCTTTCTGAACCCCTTCAGCAGTGCGGGTCACAAGAACCTCTTTCAGATCCTCCGATGGAAACTGTTCAGCGAAAACCCGTTCAGGCCCCTCTACCCTCAGGAACGTGTTGTTCCTGTAACTGTTGACTGGGGGCCGGTCCGGTCCTCTGAAGGGCTTTCCATTACCTTTATCAGGCACGCCGGTATGATGATAAAAGATATGGACACCCGCATGCTCGTGGACCCCATTTTTTATGATCTCTCCTGGTTTATCAAGGATTTCAGTCCACTGGTCTCTGATATAAGGGAGATGCCCCCACCCGGTCTTGTACTGATAACCCACGGGCATTACGATCACCTGGATGTGGGGTCCCTCAGGGTCCTTGACAGGGAGACCCGCGTTATCACCCCCCTGGGCTATGGGGATCTCTTTGAAGACCTTGGCATGAAAAAACACACCCGGCTGGACTGGTTTGAGAGCTTCATAGACGGACAAAGGAGCATAACCCTACTCCCATCAAACCACTGGACCATGCGTAACCCCCTTATCGGACCCAACAGGTCTCTGTGGGGCTCCTTTCTTATCAGGACCGAAACCGGCCCCACCATCTTCATCTCAGGGGATACGGGGTACTTCAGGGGCTTCAAAGAGGTCGGAGAAGAGTTCTCCATTGACCTGGCCGTCTTCAACCTGGGGGCCTACGAGCCCCGCTGGTTCATGGCCCCAAGCCACATGAACCCCAGGGAGACGGTGCGGGCCTTCCGGGAACTAAGGGCCCGACATATGGTCATTGTCCACTGGGGCACCTTCCGGCTGGGAGACGAGCCGGTCTATCTGCCACCGGTTCAACTGAGGAGGGAACTGGCTGCCCAAGGACTCTCTGACCGTCTCCTTGACCTGGCCCACGGTGAAACACTGATCTGTAGCCCTGATCAAAAGGGATGGAAGCGGGCGGTATAGTGGGAGGATCATATTTCCAGAGGCCCAACAGCCTGGCAATTGCCGGATTTCTTGCCCCCTTTGTGGCGGCAGGGGTCACGGGACTCTTCCTCCTCTTTCTCGGTCATGCCCCCAGGGGGATTACCATGACCGTTCTCTATCTGACAGTCACTCCCCTTGTTCTCCTGACAGGGGTTGTCCTCTCCCTAAAATCGATCCCCCGCATAGAGGAGTTCGGGGACGGGGACTACGCCTACTGCGGCCTGGTACTGAATATCCTCTTCATCGTGGTTTACATCACATCTCTAATCTACTTCTCTTCAGCACCGGCCTGACCGGCCCACAAAAAAGCGCCCATTGCCCCCCGGTCCTGCAGCAGACCGCACAGGGCTGAAATTTGCTGATAAAAAGGAGCGGCAAAGGGCTTCCGGGCAAAGGAACAAGGCCTCAAGAACCTGAGCCCTTTAGGCACTCCAGGCCTGCCGGATATATAGTGGTGGGCCTTCACCTGTCCACA
This sequence comes from Deltaproteobacteria bacterium, assembly GCA_011051075.1. Classification (GTDB taxonomy): domain Bacteria; phylum Desulfobacterota; class DSM-4660; order Desulfatiglandales; family Desulfatiglandaceae; genus Desulfacyla. Next base: position 3,237 of record DREN01000137.1, read on the forward strand.
TCATATCGGGTTGTTCGGGCACAATCTGGTCACAACAGAGAAAAATTTCCTCAAATAGCTTGTTTTCCTGATTTTTTTCTTGACAAAAGCAAATTTTTCCACGATAGTGTCACAAAGTGTAAAAAAGTGCCATAAAGTGCCATGGAAATCATGTTCAGAGGGCGTTCAAACCATACCCTTGACGATAAGGGCAGACTGGCAATCCCCGCCAGGTTCCGGGAAGTCCTGGAGCAGAAGGGGGATATGTGCCTGATGGTCACCAGCAGGGCCGCCTGCCTGTGGGCCTTTGCCAGGGACGACTGGCAGATCCTCGAAGAAAAGGCGGCGAACCTCCCCCTCTTTGATGAGGCAGGGATCGCCTTTCTCCGAGGGTTTATCTCATCGGCGGTTGAATGTCACGTCAAGAGTGGAAGGATCACCATCCCCCCGAGTCTGAGAGAGGACGCGGGTCTGAAAAAAGAGGTGGTGTTAGCAGGGCAACTTAAAAAATTCGAGATCTGGAACAGGGAAAGATGGGAAGAGGAGTTTGAGAGGGTCAAGAATGCCTTTCCAGGATCCAGCCCGTCTCTCCTGGAACTGCGGATCTAACCAGGGTTCACCATTTTGAAATACCTTCATGTGCCGGTGCTCTTAGAAGAGACCGTCGGGCACCTTGTCCATGATCCCGAAGGCACATACGTGGACGGAACCGCCGGCACGGGCGGTCACAGTGCAGCCATCCTTGAAAAACTGACGGGCAGGGGGCGTCTGATCTCCCTTGACAGAGACCCCGAGGCCGTAAGCCTGTCAAGGAGGAGACTGACCGGCCATGGAAACAGGGCCGTGGTAATCAGGGCCAACTTCGCAGACATGGACAGGGTACTCGAAGGGTTGAATATACCTGCTGTTGAAGGGGTCCTGCTGGACCTTGGAATGTCCTCCCACCAGCTTGAGAAATCCGGCAGGGGGTTCAGCTTTAAGAGGGGAGAGACTCTGGACATGAGAATGAATCCCGATAACCACCTTGTTGCGAGCCACCTGGTAAACAACGCCCCGCCTGGGGATCTTGAAAAGATACTACAGGATTACGGCGAAGAAAGAAACGCCCGAACCATTGTCAGGGCCATTGTCAGGGAACGGGCCAAAGGACCCATTGAAACCTCGTCACGGTTGGCGGAAGTCATCTCCGCAGTATCTCCCGGATCCCGCCGGCACAGGGGCATACATCCCGCCACCCGGACATTTCAGGCCCTCAGAATAGCGGTAAACAGGGAGCTGAAGCATCTGGACAGCTTCCTCCACAAGACCCCCGACCTCATGACACCGGGGGGGAGATTGGTGGTGATCTCCTACCATTCACTTGAGGACCGACGGGTCAAGCACAGGATGGCTCAGTAGGAAAATCCCTGTTCCTGTCCGCCCGATTTTGCCCGTTGTGTATGCGGCAA
>DREN01000238.1 GCA_011051075.1 Deltaproteobacteria bacterium
AGAGTTTCAGATAATGATTTTGGCAAGGCCAGAGGGAGGAATCGGAGTAAGTCGTACCCATAGTACGTCGTCGACGATTCCGACCGATAACGCAGTCCAAAATCTTTATCTGGAAGTCTATATTCACTTTGCGAGGATCTTATGACGAGGCTAAGGTTCCCAGTTTAAGGTAAAAGCAGTTTACTCCCGTAGATTGGGGAACCTGCCCTCAATCCCTAAATTCCTAAATTCCCGAATCCCTAAATCCAGCTTTAGAGTTATTTGATCGTCTTAAGCATAGTCTTGAACTGAGGGGTTCCCGCCTTTTTCAAGAGCTGAAAGATGAGGGTCTCGGCCGAGGTAATCACGGCCCCCGCCTCCCTCATCAGGGAGAGCCCTATGTCCCAGTTCGCCCCTGTCCTGGAATCCACCGCATGGTGGGGGACATGAACGGAATAGCCCATCTCCAGAAGGGAGACGCATGTCTGGAACACGCAGATATGGGTTTCAACCCCCGTCAGTATTATGTTACGGAGACCCGCCTCTTCCACCCGCCTGTTAAAGAGATCAACGCTGCACGAGTTGAAGTCCAGTTTTTCAACAGGATCGTACTCGGGCAACGCCTCCTTTATGGCAGGGACAGTCGGGCCCAGCCATTTGGAGTACTGCTCGGTCATAATAATGGGCAGCTCGAATACCTGGGCAAGATGAATCAGCTTCACGATCCTGTCGGCAACCCTGTCAGGATTGCCCATCACCTGCATGAGCTTTTCCTGGGCGTCTATGATAACGAGCCCCGTGTTTTCCCTGTTCAGTAATGAGATAGTCATAACATCTCCCCCTCTGTGAGCGGTGTTCCACCCTGTCAGGCGGCAATGAGAGGCCTCACGCCCCATTTCAGTAGTAGGAGGACCTACGCTTTTTCTGCTGTCTCCCCATTATCAGGCCGAAAATCAGGCCCACCAGGAGCACTGCGGCCCCGGTGAGGAACCAGGTATTTCGCTGGGAAGACTTGAGTACCATATTTTCCTCTGTAAGCCTTTCGGTGGTTGCAAGGGCTGTCTCCATCCTTTTCTTTACCGCCTCATGCTCCTTTTTGAGCTTCAAAAACCCTCTGGCCTCTTTTTTGAGGGTCTCGTACCTCTTTCTAACCTCTTCAAGGGACCTGGTAGTCTTTTCTAATTTCGCGGTGAGCTGACCCCGTTTACCTGATAATGTCTCCCACTCCTTCTCGATCAGGGTCAGCTTCTCCTTCAGGCGGGCGTTCTCCTTCTGCAACAGTCCCGCCTGTGTTTTCCAGGGCACACGGCTCACCAGAAATCCGCTTACCACCCAGCCCTCCCTGCCCTTCCGATCCGGCCTCAGGAGGCGGACACGACTCCACCCCTTGCTGGTCTCCAGGACCTCCACAGGCTCATCCTGGGGAAGCATGGCAAGGATCTTCTCTCCCAGGGCAGGTCCCTTTCTCAGGGTAATCTTGGTGGAATTGAACACATAGGCCTTTCGGGCTATTGCTGAGTCCGCAGCCAACAGGAACCCCATAAATATCAACACGACAAGCAACAGTTTTTTCATTCCTAAAATCCTCTTTCTCATGGCAAACGTTGTACCTTAACTTCTCACCAGATCCGCATCGCCGACCCTCTCCTACCCTCCCTTCTTCTTCTCCAACACCCTGATATCGGTTATGGATGTGGAAGGATACTGACCGGCAGCGTCTTTTTCAAGGTATTTGACCATATCCCAGATGGTATTCAGGGCCACAGAGACTCCCACCAGGGCCTCCATTTCAACGCCCGTACGGGCCTCGCACCTGACCAGGCACCTGGCCTCAATCCCCCCCTGGTCCATTTCAAAGCTGAGTTTAACCGTATCCAGGGGGATCTGGTGGCAGTGGGGGATCAGCAGGTAGGTCTGCTTGGCCCCATTCATGGCGGCAACCTCTGCTACCAGAAAAGGATCTCCCTTCCTGATCTCTCCCTTCTCTATTTTCCTGATCGTATCGGTGGAAAGGGTAATCCTCCCCGCGGCCTCGGCCGTACGCCTGATGACCGGCTTATCGCTTACATCTACCATCCCCATTTCAATATTCTCCCCTGTTACCAATCAGTCCCACAAAGGCCCTGCTCTCTCCCCGGCCCTGATGGAAATCCCTCAAAAATGCCCTTTCCTCAGGACGCTGGAAATTCCCTCTTGCTCGCACCTTCCCGCTTTATCATATCCACCGTCTTTATGAGCGCAGGGAACACATGCTCACGAATATCACCACCCACAACCACGGCCATGATCTCCTCCCCCACCTCCAGACGGCCGTCCGAAGTCTCAATCAGAATTTCAATAATACCATCTAATTTTTTGATGTCATTAACTATTCTGTTAACAGCTTCCTTGTCAAACTTAACCTCTATTCCGCTGACGCGACCTCCAGTGAGGGATGTTTCACGAACCACGCCCAGGTGGCTGGCAATCATTCCCATCTTTGGATAGTCGGGATGCTCTTTAAGCCTCTGAATCATCTTTCCGATGTCCATCCTTCTCCCTCCTTTAGGCTGTCTTCCTTTTCATCAGGCCTTCATCCTGCGAAAAGACCTCGTTATCGTCCAGATTAAAGAGTTTTTTTGTCACATCCAGGTATGTGTTAAGGGTGGGGCGTCCCGCCTTTCCCTTAAGAAATACAATGGGATCGTTCAGCATCTTTTCCACTATGGATCTTGTCAGGGTCTCCATGGCCTTGAACTGATCAGGAGTAAGCCCGCACAGGGCAGAACTGCTCTTGGCGAATTCGGCCCGGATTATGGACTCGGCCTTGTTTCTAAGGGAAACGATTGTCGGCACCACCGCCAGGGTCTTCAACCATTTTTCGAACTTGACCACCTCTTCTTCAACGATGCGCCTGGCCTTGACAGCCGCCTCGCGCCTCTGCGCCATATTCATTTCGATAACGCCCTTTAAGTCGTCGATGTCGTAGAGATAGACGTTGTTCAGGTCGTTGACCTCTGGCTGCACATCCCTGGGGACCGCTATATCGACAAAGAATATGGGCCGATTCCGTCTTTTCCTGAGGGATTTCTTGACCAGGCTCCTGGTAATCAGATGGTCAGGGGAGCCGGTGGAGGCTATGACGATATCCACGTCTGAGAGCTGCGATCCGATCTCTTCCAGTGATACGGGCCGGGCGTCAAAACGTTTGGCAACATCAACGGCTCGATCAAAGGTCCTGTTGGCCACCGTAATCGAAGTGACACCGTTTGCCAGCAGGTGTCTGGCAGCCAACTCGGCCATTTCCCCGGCCCCTATGAGAAGTATCTTTTTCCCTTCCAGGGTGTGAAAGATCTTCCTGGCAAGTTCAACGGCCGCATAACTGATGGAGACAGCGGCCCCGCATATATCGGTCTCTGAGCGGACCCTTTTTGCCGCGTGAAAGGCCCGGTGCATTAAACGGTTCAGGACTACTCCTGATGTCTTCTGCACCGTTGCCCTGGCATAGGCCTCCTTGATCTGGCCCAGGATCTGAGGCTCCCCTAATACCATGGAATCGAGACTGGATGCCACGTTGAATAGATGTTTCACCGCCTCCATATCCTCAAGAACGTAGAGGCAGGTCTTAAGGTCTTGGTCACGCACGTGCCCCAGTCTGGACATGAGGGAAATCAGGGACCTCCTGGCCTCTTCCGCCCTGTCCGTTATGCACAGGGCCTCCACCCGGTTGCACGTGGATAGAAAAAGACCCTCCTGCACAACGTCAAGGTCCCTGATGGCCACCAGGGCCTTAAGGGCCACATCCGGCTCTGATGCCAGGCGCTCCCTCAGCTCCAGAGGCGCTGTTTCATGGTTCATCCCTATGTTGAGGATCTTCAGCATAGGTCTCAGCGCGCCCCCATACTACCGAAGCTGTGATATCCCCCCATGAGGAGGCTGACACCCACAAATGTAAAAACCAGCACGGAAAAACAGACAATAGCCATGACCGCGGCCCTCCTGCCCTGCCACCCCACCGCGATCCTCTGATGAAGGAGGGCCGCGTAAAACAGCCACGAAATAAGGGACCACACCTCTTTGGGATCCCACTGCCAGTAGTTTCCAAGGGCATACTGGGCATATACGGAACCTGTAATCATTCCGGCGGTGAGAAAGGGAAAGCCGTAAACAATGGAGTAATAGTTGATCCTGTCCAGGGTAGCCAGGGAGGGAAGTCTGCTGTAGATGGCCCCAAGGCGTTTCCGCTTGATCTGACGCTCCTGGATCAGGTACATCACGGCGGCCAGAAAGGCGATGGCCAGCAGGGCGTCGCCGATAAAAATCAAGCCCACGTGAACGGTGAGCCACAGGCTCTTGAAAAGGGGTTTCACTGGACCTTCGACCAGGGGCATTGCAGATGAGACGATCATGAGAAAGGCCGCAAAGGGGGCAACAAAGGAGCCTAAAACCATCAGCCTGAACCTGGACTGGACAATCAGGTACACGCAGATAATCGACCAGGCAAAAAAACCAAGGGCCGATTTAAGGCCGAGGATCGGAGCCGCACCCAACAGGTAGTACCGGTAAGCTAAAAACACGGTGTGAAAGAGAAACCCCGTTACGAGAATCCAGTACGAGCATCTGAACACCCACTTCTCCTGCCTGATGAGAAAGACGATAAATCCGCCTGCTGCCAGCAGTTGGAAG
>DREN01000415.1 GCA_011051075.1 Deltaproteobacteria bacterium
CGGCGCGTTCGTGGAACTCATTCCCGGTATTGAAGGGATGGTCCACCTTTCTGAATTGAGTTGGTCTCGGGTGGAAAAGGCGGACGAGGTGATCAGCCCCTATGATGTGATCACCGTAAAGGTCATTGGCATTTCTCAGGGGGCAAAGGGTGGCCTGCCGAAAATTGCACTTTCCGTAAAGCAGGTGACCAGTGATCCATGGGAAACGGTGGACGAGCAGTTTCATCCCGGGCAGGAAGTAAAAGGCACGGCGAAACGGTGTGCCAAGTTCGGCGTGTTTGTTGAGATCGCCCCGGGCATAGAAGGGCTTGTCCATATCAGCGAGATGAGTTACCGAAAACGCATCATGAACCCCGAGGATGTGGTGAAGCCGGGACAGGTTGTAGGGGTGATGATAAAGGAGATTGACCCGAAGGCCAGGAGGATTTCGTTGAGCATGAAAGATGTGGAGGGGGACCCCTGGCTCGAAGTGGGGGAACGCTACCGCGTGGGACAGATCGTTCGAGGACGCATAGATAAAAAGGAAGGGTTCGGGATTTTCGTGTCACTGGAACCGGGGGTCACCGGTCTTTTGCCCAAATCCAACCTGGACAGATCTCCAGACGCACAATCTATTGCCAAGCTCAGGGAAGGGGATACCATACCGGTAATCGTTCATGCCATCAACGCGGAGGACCGGAAGATCACCTTGGGCCCCGGGGATGGCGGAGAGGAAACGGACTGGCAGGCGTTCACCGGGAAGGGGAAGGCCATGGGTTCCCTCGGAGCAATGCTCCAGAAGGCTCTGGACGCCAAGAAACCTTAATCTTTGCTGTTTGTCGCTATGTTAGCCAGAATATTCTAAGTGAGCGTAATCAACGAGGTGAAGGGCCACGGCAATCTTTTTGCGATCAAAAAGATCCCCGTGCCCTTTTCTGCTGCGAACGGTGGTCATTGAACCCATACCGGAAAAGAAGGGTGAGAGGCACGGGCTGGTTTATTGCTCAGCGGCCTTGTCGGGGTGCTCCAGGGATGCGATTCGTTTTTCGAGACCGTCAACCCGGCGCGTGAGGGCCGTCAAATCCTGTCTTGTAGCGATGTCCAGCCCCTCAAGTGCTTTCTTGACCGTGGAGGTCACCCTTTCCTGCATATCTTCCCACTGCTTTGACCCGCTCTCGATCAGATCCTTGGAGAGCTTTTCTGCCTCTTCCGTGGTAATTTTGCCTTCCTCCACCAGCTTGCGGGTAACGTTTTCGATTTTTTCCTTGGTAACGACGGCTGCGCCTAAGCCGGCAAGCAGGCTTTTCTTAATGGTTTCAAACATGATGAACCTCCTTATTGCGTGATGAAAAGGTCGGTGCCTGGAAACCTGTCCTGTGGCTGGGTGAGATAGAATTCCCCCTTTTCAATCCATTCCTTCAGGATACCGGCAATTTCCCTGGATCGTGGATACGATGTCATGGGTACGGTGGGGATTTCCTGCCCGTTGAGATGGATTGTCCCGGATTTCAGCTCCGCATAGCTCACCTGCCCCAGGCTCTTGCCTTCACCTTTGGGATAATCATTGCCATAGTCAATTATCTGGGTGAAAATTTCGTCATCCGAAACTCCTGTAAAACGGGCGATGTCCTCATTCAACACGGGAATGGGGACGCCCACGCCCACCGCGAGGGAGCATCCGTAGCCGAGAAGGCTCACCCCGGCTACCCACTTGGGGTCCATTTCCTTCAGATCGCCCGTGACCATGAGGGTTCCTGAAGGGCTCAGGGGCACTCCGTTTTTTCCGCGCTTGACGTCAGGTTTGTGTTGGGTGCCCGGACCGATAATATATCCCTTTGCCCCTCCCAGGAATATCCTCGTCCCAATGCCCAGGGTCAGGTAATAAGGGTCATTAAAGAGGGGGCTCAACTGCCCTGACGTGGCGTAGTTCGCGTTCCCAGCACGCGGTTTCAAGACGCCCATATAGGTGTAGATAGTCTTTTTTGTCAGGTTAATGGCGCAGTTATAGTTCTGATAGGCGTTTCTCGGGTTTAATAGCTGGGCATAGGGTAAGTCAGCCAGGGTGATCTGCTTCTTGAACCGTCGATTCGGATAGCAATCTGTCCCGTAACCAGACGCCTCAAGGCGAACGCGTTTTCCCGCGAGGAGGTCTTGGATGACATGACCACCGCCATACTTGAACTGTCCCGGATATACGCGGTTCAGCGGATCATCCTGGGCCGGTTCCGTGGCGCCGAGATAAATGTCCACGGCTGCGAGCCCGGCATAGGCTGGTACCCCGTTGAGGAGAACATGGGAGGCCTTGATCCCGGGCTTGGCATGCCCGAAATTGATAAAGGCACCGGAAGAACACATGGGAGAGAAGGTTCCTGTTGTTACCACGTCAACTTCTTGGGCAGCCTTGGCAGGACCCTTTTTGCGGACAATATCGGGCATCTCGTCAGCGGTCACCACAACCACTTTTCCCGCCCGTATGCGCTCATTGATCTCCTGAATGGTTTTAGGACCCTTTTTTCTCGCCATTGAAAAGCCTCCTGAGGATGATTAGAGGAAAGATTCTAGAATGGAAAACCAAATCTGACAAGTAAAAGTTTTTAATCTGAAATATTTGGAAGAAGGTCAATCCCATGAAGACCTGAGCCCTTCTTGACTTTTAGAAAGCCATCCTATAACAATATCCTCGACATTGCGGAAAAAACGGCGCAGAGTGATTTGATCAGCAGCCGTTCGTATGCGGGTCCAGAGGGGCATGAAACAACATGCGTTGTATCAGGAGCAGCAGGCATGGAGCCTATTAAAATTGGGGAACTTGAGATCAAGGAAAACGGGCCTTTTTTTGTGATCGCCGGGCCATGCGTCATTGAAAATGAGTCGGTGACTCTGGAAGTTGCAAGGTTCCTGCGAAAAACAGGAGATGAGCTTGGTATCCCGGTGATTTTCAAGACTTCATATGACAAGGCAAACCGTACTTCCCTCGATTCCTTCAGGGGACCGGGGCCAGAAAAAGGGCTTGAAATCATTGGGCGGGTCAAAGATGAAACGGGATTGCCGGTTCTCTCCGATGTCCACGAACGGGATCAGGTGGAGCCGGCCGCTGCGGTTCTGGATGTTATCCAGATTCCCGCTTTTCTCTGCAGGCAGACCGATTTGATTCTTGCAGCGGCTCGGACAAATTTGCCCGTAAACATCAAGAAGGGGCAGTTTTTGGCCCCGTGGGACATGGCGCCGGCAGTAGAGAAGGTGCGCTCTACCGGCAATCATCGACTTCTCCTGACAGAACGGGGATCCTCATTCGGATACAACAACCTGGTAGTGGATATGAGATCCATTGCGGTTCTCAAGGGCTTCGGATTCCCGGTTATTTTTGACGCGACGCACAGTGTCCAGCTCCCAGGGGGAGGAGGACATTGCTCCGGCGGACAGAGAGAGTATGTGGGAAATCTGGCACGTGCTGCCGTGGCAGCCGGCGCAGATGGGGTCTTTATGGAAATACATCCTTCCCCTGATTCGGCCCTTTGCGACGGGCCCAATTCTTTGCCTCTCAGCGATGTTCGTGATCTCCTGCTGATCTTAAAGGCTATTTATCAGGTGGTACGATCCTGATTAGACATGATTCGCAGGATTTTGCGGGATTATTTGGTCCAACTGGCAGCCGACCAGATACCGTTCCGGACCAAAGAGAACAAAACAGCGGCACTCAAGAACAAGATTCAATGAAAACAGGGGTTTTCCTGAAGCAGAAAGGTGCCTTTTATATGCCGCCTTCTATCGGTGGCGTTTGATTGAACAGGGGATGCAGGGATATGAGAGTGAAAGAGGACCATGCAGAGAAACGGGCAAAAGAGATTAAGCTGTTGATCCTGGATGTGGACGGCGTTTTGACCGATGGAACCATTCACCTGTCCGCCTCGGGTGAGGAGACAAAGGTGTTTCACGCCAGGGACGGTTACGGCCTGAAACTCTTAATGGCAGGCGGAATTGGTGTGGCACTCATATCGGGGCGGGAATCCAGCGCCGTTGAGAAGCGTGCCGGTGAACTTGGCATTGGTTTGGTGTTTCAGGGAGTGAAGGACAAGGAGAGTGTTTGCATCAAATTGCTGAAGCAGAACGGATTGAAAAAGGAACAGGTTGCCAGTGTTGGTGATGACCTGCCGGATTTATCCCTCTTCGCATTTTCCGGAGTGCGCATAGCGGTTCACGACGCCGCCGAGGAACTCCTGGAAGTTGCTGACGTGATCACCGAACGAAATGGGGGGCGCGGTGCCGTGCGGGAAGTTTGTGAGTGGATTTTGAAACTGCAGGAGAAATGGTTCCAGGTGATCGGCGAGATTGCCGGAAACTGAGGACCCACCCTCAAGGTGGGGAGTCCAAGCGAAGCGCGGACAAACCGGGGACCCACCCTCAAGGTGGGGAGTCCAAGCGAAGCGCGGACAAAATATCTTTACATACTAAATAAGGCCTTGATATAATCATTCATGTTTCTGGTTCAATTTCTCAGAAGGCGTTGGCCCCTTGTGGGTGTGGGGGTCTTGCTGGTCCTTGCGGGGGTGTTTGCCATCAAGTCCGGCAAAGACCTCTTGCGAGACTCAGCCCTGGAGAAGGTGGTTTCCGGTGAGGGTATTCGGCTGAAAGACATCCACTATACCCAGGAAGATCCTTCGAAA
>DREN01000416.1 GCA_011051075.1 Deltaproteobacteria bacterium
CAAATCCATTCAGGGCCAGATTCCTTCTGGCCCAGTTTAGATACACCCTGGAGGCATCCACAGAGGTCGTGCTCCTCGCACCCCCCATGGCGGCACATACCGTCGCACTCCCCGTGTAGGAGAACAGGTTCAGAAAACGTTTCCCTGGGGCCATCTCCCTGATCATGGAACGGGTTAATCTCTGCTCAAGGAAAAGACCGGTATCAAGGTAATCGGTGAAGTTGACCAGAAACCTGCATCCTCTTTCCTCAACCTCATGGAAAACCCCTTTCTCACCAAATTTGCCGTACTGTGCTCTCCCCTTCTGACGTCTCCGTTCCTTGAGAAAGATGTTTCCCATAGGGACGCCGAGGACCTCAGGCAGCACGGCCAGCACGTCCCTCAACCGGGCCCTTGCCTTTTCAGGATCAATCCTGTCAGGGGCCCTGTACTCCTGGACATGGACCCATTTTCCATAGAGGTCAACGGCAACCGCGTACTCGGGGAGGTCCTTGTCATAAAGCCTGAAGCAGGTAACCTTTTCCCTTTCAAGCCATTTTTTTATCCTTTTAAGGTTCTTTTGCAGGCGATTGGCGAACATCTCCGCCGCGGGGGAAGGTCCTGCGAGGGGCCCGGCAGCCCCCGGACTGAGGGCATGATCTCTCCTCTCCACAAACCACTTTGGTTCTATCCTGAAATTCAGGAGACTGCACTCAAGCGCCCCGTTATAGAGGGAGTAGATCTTCTCGGCCCTCAGGCCCATCACCTTTCCCAGGTCCCGGTTGCCTGTAAACAGGCTGGCCCTCCACCCGCGAAAGCGCTCCTTAAGACGCCTCCCAATGTTCGCGTAAAGGGGCCTGAGATCGCTGATTTCCCCCATTCGCTCCCCGTAGGGTGGATTGATAACCACCAGCCCGGAGATGGCCTTCATGGCAGGATGTGGGACACAGTCGGCGAATTCCCTCCTTTCAAAGTGCACATGGCCCTTCAATCCCGACCTCTCAAGGCTCCCACCAGCGTTCCTGATACACCTGTGATCGGCGTCGTAGCCCACAATGGGAGGGAGTCTCTTGAGTCCCGCCGATTTCCTCTCCCTGGCCTCTCTTATGAGTCTTTCCCAGATTTCAGGCCTGTGCCCTTTCCAGTTCAGAAAACCGAAGTACTCCCGCAGGAGACAGGGCGCTGAGTCAGAGGCCATGAGCGCCGCCTCAATGGCCAGGGTACCTGAGCCGGTCATGGGATCGATCAGGCCCCCTCCCCTTTGGGCTATCTCCGGCCAGCCGGCTCGCATAAGAATGGCTGCGGCAAGGTTTTCCTTCAGGGGGGCCTCTCCCGGCTCGGCCCTGTACCCCCGCCTGTGGAGACTTTCGCCGGAGAGGTCTATGCAGACCACGGCCTCATCCCGCAGGAGGTAAACGTTCACCCTCACATGGGGTCTTGCACGATCTACCGAAGGTCTCCTTCCAAACTGATCACGGAACTGATCCACTATGGCATCTTTCACCTTCAATGCCCCGTACCTGGTATGTTTGATCATGGAAGAGGAGGAGTTGAAATCAACGGCAAGGGTGCCGTCAGGATGGAGATGTTCTGACCACGGGATATCCCGGATTCCAAGGTAAAGGTCCTCAGGGGTCTCGCACCGGAAGCGGGCTATGGGCAGAAGGACCCTGTTGGCGGTCCGCAGCCACAGGCAGGCCCCATAGGCCGTCTCCAGGCCGCCCTGAAAAAAAACGCCGGACCTTGACTGTTTTACCCGTCCGGCGCCCAGGGACCTGAGTTCGTCTTCGACAAGAGGTGCCATGCCCCTGGGCGCAACAGCAAAGAATGTGGAGGGGTTATCCATGGGGCAGTTGCTGCGACCCCCATACAGGCCCTTTCAGAGAGGCCTCCAGCGCCTAATTCTCCTCCAGTTCTTTCAGATTCGCGTAGAAATCGAGGGCATCTGGATTGCTGAGGGCATCCTTGTTGAGAACAGGCTTGCCTTCGATAACCTTCTTTACCGCCAGTTCCACCTTTTTCATGTTCAGGGTGTAGGGTACGGCAGGGGTCTCGATTATCTTGGCCGGTACGTGCCTGGGGGAGGCGTTTTTTCTAAGGAGGGTCCTAATCCGGGCCTTGAGTTCGTCTGTGAGCTCATGCCCCTCGGCCATCTTCACAAAGAGGACTACACGGACATCGCTTTTCCAGCTCTGACCCACAACCAGACTGTCCTCGATCTCCTCCATCCCCTCCACCAACCGGTATATTTCCGCGGTTCCGATCCTCACGCCCCCGGGATTCAGGGTGGCGTCCGACCTTCCGTATATGACAACACCGCCCCTGTCGTTTATCTCTATAAAATCTCCATGGCGCCACACATTGGGATACACGTCAAAATAGGCGGCATGGTACTTCTTTCCCTCGGGATCGTCCCAGAAATAGATAGGCATGGAGGGTGATGGAGCGGTGCAGACCAGCTCACCCTGCTGACTGATGACAGGCTTTCCATTCTCGTCAAAGGCCTCCACCTTCATGGCCAGTTGCCTGCACTGGAGTTCACCGGCATAGACCGGGCCCATGGGGTTGCCCCCTGCAAAACAGCCGTTGATGTCTGACCCGCCGGAGATGGAGGCCAACTGGATCTCTTCCTTCACCTCCCGGTATATATATTCAAACCCTTCAACAGAAAGAGGAGATCCCGTTGACAAGACCGCCTTAAGGGGTGTGAGATCGTAGTCTCTCCCGGGCCTCACCCCCGCATTCTGCAGGGCCGCTATATACCCGGCGCTGGTACCGAAGATGCTTATCTTTTCGTCCTGGGCCATCTGCCACAAGGATGAGGGATCAGGGTAAAAGGGGTTTCCGTCGAACAGCACAAGGCTTGCCCCCACCGACAGTGAACTTGTCAGCCAATTCCACATCATCCACCCGCACGTGGTAAAGTAAAAAATCGTATCTTCCCGTTTCAGATCGCAGTGTAGCATCAGTTCTTTCATGTGGTGGACCAGGATCCCGCCGGCGCTCTGCACCATGCACTTGGGAAGGCCTGTGGTGCCCGAAGTGAACATGATATAGAGGGGGTGATCAGCGGGAAGCTGCTCAAACTCCATTTCAGATGGAGTATCCGCGGATCGAAACTCCCTGTAATTCACGGCTCTCTGGAGGACTCCCAGATCGGGATCTTCTTCGGTGTAGGGAACCACCACCACCTTTTCAACAGAGGGTATCTCCTTCAGGATCTCAGAGACCCTGCCAAGGGAATCGAAGTCTTTTCCCTTAAAGGAGTAACCGTTGGCGGTGAAAAGAACCTTGGGTTTGATCTGGCCGAAACGGTCCAGGACCCCTTTGATACCGAAATCCGGGGAGCAGGATGACCAGGTGGCCCCCAGGCTTGTGGCAGCCAGCATGGCTACAATGGTCTGTGGCATGTTGGGCATGAAACCCGCCACCCTGTCACCGGCCCGGACCCCGATCTCCTTCAGGGAGACGGCCACCCGCGCTACCTCATCGTAAAGCTCGGCGTAGGTCATCCTGGTGGCATCCCTGGCCTCTCCCTTGAATATGAGGGCCACACGGTCGTCCCTGTAACGGAGGAGGTTCTCCGCAAAGTTGAGGCGGGCCCCTCTAAACCACCTGGCGCCGGGCATCTTTGTCAGGTCATCCACCACCTCTGTGTAGGGGCTTGATGCCCTTATTTCGGCAAACTCCCACATGGTGGCCCAGAAATCAGGGATATTGTCAATGGACCACTGGTAAAGGGGGGCGTACTCCCTGAAATCCTTGTGGTACTTCTCGTTGACAACATTCATAAACCTGTACATATTGGTCTTCCTGATTCTCTCTTCTGAAGGCTGCCACAATAGTTTAGCCATTTCTACCTCCTCCCGTTACCGTTCACTTGAGTCAAAGTCGTTAATACCGTGCCTGATTTGACAGGCCCGGCAATGATTAAAACCGGTTTTCCCTCTGCTCAGAAGCCAGCGCCATGGCCCTTATCCCCCGCCGCTGAGGGCCTCAAGGGCTAAGAACAGGGCCTGGGTCCCTGAACGCCCATGACCCTGGGCTTTGACCGCTATGTAGAGCTGCTGCGCCAGTGCCAGGCCAGGCAGAGAGAGCCCCATGGCCTGGGCCTCGGCCAGGGCGATCCCCATATCTTTGATGAAATGCTCCACAAAAAACCCCGGGTCGAAGTCCCCCCTGGCGATCCGGGGGCCAAGGTTGTTGATGGACCATGAAGCGGCTGCTCCCTTGCCCACAATATCTATTACCTGTTGCTGGTCAAGTCCCTGTCTTGAGGCGTAGAGGAGGGACTCACATGTGCCTATCATGGTCCCGGCAACGAGTATCTGATTGCACACCTTGGTGTTCTGCCCGGCCCCTGGTCCCCCCATGAAGGAGATGGTCGGTCCCATGAGTTGGAAAAGGGGGAGCACCTTTTCGAAGATCTCCCGCTTTCCACCTACCATAATGGCCAGTTTTGCATCCCTTGCGCCAACATCGCCCCCTGAAACAGGGGCGTCAAGGGAGTCGATCCCCCTTTTTCCGGCCTCCTCGAAGATGACCTTGGCCAGGCTTGGCTGGCTGGTGGTCATATCCACAACAACACTGCAAGCGGGTTTCCCGGTCAGGATGCCTCCCTCACCCAGGTAAACCTCCCGCACATCCTCCGGATGTCCAACGA
>DREN01000029.1 GCA_011051075.1 Deltaproteobacteria bacterium
CCAAAACTACTAACAACCTCCTGGATGTCGTCCACGGTCATTTCCTTGGGGGGCTCGGTACACAGGGCCGGGGCAGGGACAGGGGATGGCGCCAATGGTTGCCCGCCGATGAGCACCGATTTGGTCTGCCTGCCGCCATGGGCCAACTGCATGACTATTTTACCGCCGGAGTTATGTACAGACTGGGTCAGCCTTTGAAATCCTGGGATGTGACGATCAGCAAACATGCCGCACTGTCCCTTGAATATCCTTCCCTTTGGGTGAACTGCAGTGGCCTCCACTATAAGCAGGGCCGCCCCTCCTGCGGCTCTGGCAACAAAATATTCTATTAGTCTATCGGTAGCGTTTCCGTCTTCCGCCGCATACCCCGTGCCCATGGCCGGCATGACCATACGGTTTTTTAGATGGAGGGTCCCTATGTCAATTGGACTGAGGAGCCTTTTAAAGGCAATCATACAATAAACCTCTCTAAGCCTTTTCCACAATTATTGATGTTCCAAGACCGCCGCCCACACAGAGCGTCGCAAGACCGTAATGGACATCTCTTCGCATCATTTCGTGGATCAGGGTCGTCATGAGTCTGGCACCCGTGCATCCTATGGGATGACCAAGTGCGATGCCGCCGCCGTTGACATTGATGATTTCCTCGGATGAAAGGCCCATTGTTTTGAATTCCATGATGTCTGCAATGGCCTGAGCGGCAAACGCCTCATTCAATTCTATTAACCCGATCTCCTTAAAAGGGATCCCCGATCTTTTCAGAACCTTGGCCGTGGCCTCCACAGGGCCTAATCCCATATATCTGGGGTGAACTCCGGCAGACGCAAAATCCTTGATTGCTACCAGCGGCGTAAGATTATTTTTTGCGGCCATCTCTTCGTCCATGAGGAGAAGGGCTGCGGCCCCGTCGTTCAGCCCACAGGAGTTCCCAGGTGTGACGGTTCCATCTTCCTTGAAAACAGGCCTTAGCCGGGCCAATTTCTCTAAGGAAATGTCCGGCCTGGGATGTTCATCATTTTCGAACACAAATGTCTTCCCTTTTCCGGCTTGAACCTCCATGGGCATGATTTCCTGAAGGAAGGCCCCGTCTTTAATGGCCCTGTCCGCCTTTTCGTGGCCTTTCAGGGCATACGCGTCCTGTTCTTCCCGACTTAGCTGATACTTCTCAGCGAGGTTTTCTGCGGTAAGCCCCATGTTGCAGTAACCGAAAAGCTCTTCCGGTCCGCCAACCGTCTCCGAGGCATCGGTGAACCAGTCATAGAGTTTTCCATGGCCGAGGCGATAGCCCCACCTGGCGCTGTCGACAAAATAGGGCAGACTGCTCATGTTTTCAGCCCCGCCGCTAATCACAATTCGGGCATGGCCGGTTTGAATCAGCATAACTCCCTCACATATGGCCTGAAGGCCGGATGCACACTGCCTGTCAACCGTATAGGCAGGGATGCTGAGCGGCATCTCTGCACGGAAGAGCGCCTGGCGCGCACAGTTGAGGTAATGGCTGGTCTGATACGCGCAACCGAACACGACCTCATCAACCGCCTCAGCCTCAAGGCCGGTCCTTCTAAGTAATTCCTTAATCACCATGCCGCCCAATTCATAAGAGGGAATGGCCTTCAGACTACCTCCGTAAGTTCCCACGGCCGTGCGAACGGCCCCGACAATTACTACCCTTTTCATAAGATTACCTTTGTCCTATTTTCTTTTCTCCTTGAGCCGTACCCCTCGGTCCTGATGCCTACCTGATGTGTCTCTCATCAGGACCGGTATAAACCGCGCCATGCTCCGGAGGGATAACGCGAAGAGGAACTCCTTCCTTGATCTCTTCAACAACATGGGCGATGATGCCGCACATAAAGGAGACAGCGGCAATACCGGCCATTTCCAACGGATCGAAGCCCATCTCATTGAGCACGCAGGCCATCATGCCGTCGATGTTCAGTGGGATTTCTTTCCCGGTCACGCGAACGAACTCCTTATGAACCGACACATACAACCGGCATCTCTCTCCCCAGAAGCCGCATTCCTTGGCAACCTTCTTAAGGGCCTCAGAGCGCGGGTCCACCTTGCGGTAGGTGGGATGACCAAGTCCTGGAATACGTTTCTTGTTCTTCACGCATTCTGAAACCACCTGATTGGCAGCCTCTTCAATGGTTAGGCCTTCGGACTTCATCAGTTCGTGCGACTTGTTGATGAAATCGGCCGAATCCTGAGGCGATACCGTGTAAGAACCCATGGTGAGGATGCCGGCCGCAATGCCGGGTATAGGAGAGCTGGGAAAGGCCGAGGCAGTAAACCGTGCCGCTGGCGTAGTGGATGCTATGAACTGGTGATCGGTAATGGAGCAGAGCACTGCATTGAGCAGACGGGTTTCCTCTTTTGTGGGAAGCTCTCCTCGCAGGGTAAGGTAGAGGGTTTCGGCGTATGTTAGATTCTCTATGATTTCCTCAAGCGGATACCCACGTATCAGGCAGGTCTTCTCCAGGGTCTGGCTGATGCTGGTTCTCCAGTAGTCATCCCATTTCCCTTCGCTGATATAGCGACCTACATTTCTAACCTTACCCCAGCGTCCGTTTTTATACGTCATTTCGTTCTCCTTTCGTTCCACGATGCCTTTATCCCGGCAGTCCCTCTCCATATCCTTCTTATCCTACGCCCGGTTTTCTGGTAATCGATGGGTGTCTTCCCTCCCCAAATAGAGACCTTCATGGGGATTCAGTCCCTGCTTATCTCTCTTCCTATGATCATCTTCTGGATCTGGTTGGCTCCTTCGAAGATCTGGGTCAGCTTGGCGTCCCTGAACATCCTCTCGATTGGGTAATCCTTAATATAACCATAGCCCCCGAGGACCTGGACCATGTCTGTAGTAATTTTCATGGCAGCGTCGCTGCAAAAATATTTTGCCATGGATGCCAGTTTTGTATTTTTTCGGCCTGAATCAAAACCGAGGGCCGCCTTTTCCATAAGCCCCCTGCTGGCCTCAATCAGGGTGGATGCTTCAGCTAAGATAAACTGGATCGCTTGATGTTTGATGAGGGGTTTCCCAAAGGTATGGCGCTGCCTGGCGTATTTAATGGTGTAATCCAGGGCTCCCTCGGCCAATCCGAGCGCTAAAGCAGCCACTGTAGGACGTGACATATCAAAATCACCCATGGCGATCGAGAACCCCTCTCCGGGTTTTCCCAGGAGATTATCCCTGGGCACATGCACATCCTCAAGGATTACCTCTGCTGTGTTGCTGCCCCGAAATCCGCATTTGTCTTCCACCCTGCCCGTGGAAACCCCTTCCAACGCCCTTTCCACCACAAAAAACGTGAGTTCCCGTTCCCCGGTTTTTACAAGAACCGAGTAAAGACCGGCAACAGCCCCGTTAGTGGCAAAGACCTTCCTGCCGTTTAAGACATACATTTCGCCGGAGGGGGTGGCAGTGCTTGAAATGGCTTGGACATCCGAACCCGCACCGGGCTCTGTCACAAGGTATCCGATCAAATTCCTCTGATCAGAGATCATAGGGAAGTACTTTTTCTTTTGATCTTCATTTCCTGCGAAGATCAGGGGATAACTCCCCACTGCCTGAATGATTAGCAGGAGGGCTGAGGAAGCGCAGGCCCTGGCGATCTCTTCAATGGCCAGGCAGAGGGTATGTGCTGGGTTGTGGGACCAGCCGCCATATTTTTCAGGGAGCATGATCTGCAATAGGCCCAGATCCCAGAATAACGACACAACATCCCAGTTGAAGGCCCCTGTTCTGTCTGTTTCGGCCGCAGCCGGGGCCACCGTTTCTCTTACCGCGCGTTTGACATTGGCAAGGAGTATTCTTTGCTCCTCTGTTAGTGCGTTCATTGCAGAGTGATCCCCTTTCGTATGCCTTACCAGGTTTAGTTAGCAGAAGGAAATGTCCTAACTCCAATCCTTGAATTTTCAACTTAGGTGACTACAAAGCTCCTGATATATCTCTTTGGCAGATGCAGGACAGCCTTTTACTTCCACTGCGGCTTTCAACCCGGGGTTCTCTTTTACCGGGCATTTCCCTAACAGGAAGATCTTTTCTGAATCCGCATGGGCCCTGTTTCGTCCCAGGCAGATCTCCACTCCTCTGAAGCTCCTGCCCTGATTTTCCCTGAAGAACCGGTTGAGGCCGGCGAATGCAGTGACAGTGCATCCAGAACAGAAATGATTTCCAGGGTCCTTGCACGCGATACCGCGGATACTGTATTTTTCGAGTAGCTCTTCGCACCATGGGTATTCCCATATAAGTTTTTTGACCACATTTTCAATCCGTTCGCCCCTGATATCGAGCCGGGATAGATTCAGAGACTCACCCTGACTTTCGGCAATGTAGCGGAGGTAGTTGACCTCGTTCGGATCTGTGCCGATTACGGCTGATCCCACCATATCCACAGAGATCATGTCCCTGCCCGCAATGATGAGGTTCATAGGGTGGATATCCTTGCCCATGGGACCCTTTTGGAGTCCATAAAGGCCGTCTATGATGGTCAGATCCACCTTGATCTGTTGCCCAAGGAATGCAATGAATTTTTCCAAGTCTTGCCTGTGAAAGATTTTTTTACTTCCCGAGCTCAGGCAACCTTTTAAGTTCTTTATGCCTAAGGTAACCTTTGTC
>DREN01000164.1 GCA_011051075.1 Deltaproteobacteria bacterium
ACCGCAGTGCTGACGGTCTGTGTGTGCCTTTTGGTGAAGTCTAAGGGAAAGCCGGATGCGGGAAATCCGCTTGTCCGGTTTGACGAGGGGGAGGGGGTAACTCCCCTCCCTACTCTACCGGATTTGCGCGAGAATTTTAAAGGCCGTCCATACCAACATGATTTCAATCTGTTATCAGCAAGGATGACGGAGCCCTGAATAATGCCATCGAACGGCCCCTCCCGCCTTGAACTATACTATTTTAGAAAAATATTTTGGGGTAGCTATTCCACGGTTCTAAATCGTCCGCAGAGGTGTTATCTGATTGATCCTGGTCCCGCCACAGGCGGGACTGGATGCTTGATGGAAAAAGGGGTGATTCCTCACAGATATCCACAAACCAGTATCTGACCTCAATGAACCTCGGTTTTCTCTTTATGGCAATGGATTGGTGTACCCCAAAAACATTATCTTAAAGGCCATATATGTTTACAAGGGGAACTCACAGTGCTATAAAATCCTTCCGGAGAGAAACGGAAAGGCAAAGGAACTGGAGCACGGAAAATGGCTGAGATAAACGGAAACTACTATAACGCGGAAGGCTTGAGGAGGAACGTTGACAGGTTTGTGGATGCCAGGGTCCTGGTGATCGGTGATATTATCATGGACGAGTATATCTGGGGTAATGTCTCCCGCATTTCGCCCGAGGCCCCCGTGCCTGTTGTGGATGTGGAGCGGGAAACCAAGATGCTGGGCGGAGCCGCCAACGTGATTCGGAACATGGCGGCCCTGGGTGCAAGACCCGTGCTCTGTGGTGTAATAGGAGATGACGGTACCGGAGAAGAGATCGTTTCGGCCCTGTCACACATGGGCCTTGAAACCGGCGGTGTCGTCAAGGAGCCCGGGAGGCCAACGAGCATAAAGACCAGAATTGTTGCGCAGAATCAACAGGTTGTTCGCTTTGACCGGGAAAGCCGGGCCGATGTGAGGCCCGAAAGTATCCGGAGCCTGCTCGATTTCATAGAAAATACCCTGGATAACATCGATGCCATTGTTGTTTCAGATTACGGGAAGGGTCTCATATCAGGGTCTCTCATGATGGGCGTGAGGGAACTAAACAGGTCCAGATCGGGAGGGAGGGCCATTGTTGCCGTTGATCCCAAGACGGGCAACTTCGAATTTTATAGGGGGGTGGACATTATAACACCCAACCATCATGAGGCCGGGGTCTTCTGCGGTTTTGAGATCATGGACAAGAAGACCCTGAATCGGGCGGGAAAGGAGATGGTAGAGGTGCTTAACTGCCGTTCCGTACTGATCACGCGCGGCAAAGACGGGATGACGCTCTTTGAAAAACAGGGGTCCATAACCCATATCCCCACCGTGGCAAAGAAGGTCTTTGACGTCACCGGGGCGGGAGATACGGTGATAGGGACCATCTCTCTGGGCCTGGCCGCAGGTCTTGATCTGAAGTCAGCGGCTATTCTATCGAATTTTGCGGCAGGCATCGTGGTGGGCGAGATAGGGACCTCGGCGGTGCGGGCTGACGAGTTGAAAAGGGCCGTGGGAGACTGATGAGCACTCCACGGGAACCGGATAAGGTCAAACTGATTTCAAGCCTCTTTTCCCCTGACAAGGGTGTGATCGACAGGGCCATGGTCCAATTGGAGGGGATGTTCGGACCCATGGACTGGTCCAGTCCTGAGATGCTGTTTGACCGCACCAGGTATTACGCAAAAGAGATGGGCTGGCCCCTTTACCGCCGGTTTGTTTCCTTTGAAGATCTGATATCCCCCGAAAGCCTTGTTGAAATCAAGCTGAGAACAAACCAGATCGTAAAGGAGTATGCGATCCGGGGGAGCCGCCAGATCAACATTGATCCTGGCTATATATCGCCGGAAAGACTGATCCTGGCGACCGGTAAGAACTATACCCACAGGGTTTACCTGTCTGGCGGAATATACGCAGACCTCACCCTTGTTTTCAAGAGGAGAAGCTTCAGACCCCTTGAATGGACGTACCGGGACTACTCCGATCCGGAGATAATCGAGACGTTCAACGCCTTGAGGGACGTCTATATGAAGAAGCTCAGGGAGATTAGACGTATTGATTAAAAGCATGACAGCCTTTGGAAGGGGAGAGTGTCGGCACAAAGGGGTGTCTTACGTGGCCGAGATAAGGTCTCTCAACAATCGCCACCGGGATATCATCCTCCGTATGCCCAGAAACCATCAGTCCCTTGAGGAAGGCCTGAGATCCATCGTCTCATCAAGGATCAGGCGGGGAAGGGTGGAGGTATCTTTTCAGATAGAGGGCGGCCGGGAAACCTCCTCCCATGAGGTGGAACTCAACGTGCCTCTGCTGGAGTCCTACCTCAAGGCCTTCAGGGAACTTGCCGGCCGCACAGGTATTGACCAGGAGGTCAGGCTGGAGTCCCTTCTCCAGTTAAAGGATCTGATACTCATCAAACCGGAGACCTGCGACGTGGAGGAGCTGGAGGAGGGTCTTCAAAAGGCCCTGATAGCCGGCCTGGATGCCCTGGACCGGATGAGGATGAGAGAGGGCGCGGCCATAGAGGAGGATTTTGTCAAGCGGCTTGATCGGCTGGAAAGATATGTGGACAAGGTGCATGGGCGTGTCCCGGAATTGGCCGAGGCCTACCGTGAGAGACTGACGCGCAAGGTGGGGAGCATGATCCAGGATATGGAGGTTGATCAGAGCAGGCTTGCTCAGGAGGTGGCCTTCCTGGTTGAGCGATCAGATATTACAGAGGAGATAGTGCGGATCAGGAGCCATCTCGGGCAGTTCCGCGACTACCTCCTTACCGGGGACGCGGTGGGAAGGAGGCTCGATTTTCTGATACAGGAGATTAGCAGGGAGGTTAACACCCTGGGCGTTAAGGGATCTGACACCACCATCTCAAGGACCGTGGTGGAAATGAAGGCCGAGTTGGAGAAACTCAGGGAACAGGTCCAGAACGTTGAATAGGGTCGCGGCCTGGAAGCCCCTCACACAGGTCCTGCACAGCACCGGGACCGGGCGATATGTCCGCCATACCGGTTTTGGGCCGGCCACCGGGTACACCGCCCTTTCAGGATATGCCAATGGGTCAGATTTTTTACAGAGATTTTGAAGTATAGATTTAAAAAAAATGTTTTTGGGGTTTTTGATGTGCGGTCTCCCAAGAGATTTTTCCTGTGGAACTCCAAGAAACTCGAAATTTGAAATTTGAAACTTGATAACAACCTGAATTGTCATTTCTTTCTCAAGTTTCGAGTTTCCAGTTTCAAGTATCGTAACACAACTGCCACCTTAATTCATTTCCGGGGAGGATCACAGCAACCCCAAGATGTATTTCTGTAAGCCTATAGCTGAGCCCCCCATGGGGGCTACACGTTGAACAGGAGGAGATTGGTCCATGGATTCCCAGTTTGTCAATATCGGTTTTGGAAACACGGTCGTGTCCAGACGGGTGATAGCTATTATTTCTCCAAGCGCCGCCCCCATAAAGAGACTCCGTGATGAGGCCAGGGAGGAGAGGAGGCTCATCGATGCCACCCAGGGGAGAAGAACCCGGTCTGTGCTTATCACGGACACCAACCATGTGATCCTCTCATCCATTCAGCCCGAGACCCTTCTGCAGAGGTTCAGCCCTGGGGGAAAGCTGAACATGCGGGAGCTCGAAGAGTAGGCATGTCCGGACAGCTTTTTGTGATCTCAGCCCCTTCCGGGGGGGGCAAATCCACCATCCTGGACGCCCTGAGGCAAAGCGTCACCGGCCTGGCCTATTCAATATCCCATACTACCCGGAGGCCCAGAGGGAACGAAAGACACGGAAAAGATTACTATTTTGTGGACCGTGGGACCTTTACAAGGATGATAGACGCGGGAGAATTTGTGGAATGGGCCAGGGTCTACGATAATCTCTACGGGACCTCTTACGCCGGGCTTCAGGATATGACCCGGGCCGGGCTCGACGTGGTCCTGGACGTGGATATCCAGGGGGGACGGAACATCAGGGCCAGGTTCCCGGAGAGTGTCCTTATCTTCCTGGTGCCGCCCTCTCTGGAGGTGCTCGAACAGAGGCTGAGGGGACGGGGCACGGATAGTGAGGAGGTAATAAGGGCCAGGATGGAGACGGCCATGGACGATATCAGGAACTGCCGGTGGTACGATTATATCGTACTGAATGACGAGATAGACAGGGCCATAGGAGAAACTCGCTCCATTATCATATCAAGCCGGTGCAGGGCCAAAAAACGGTTGCCGGAGATCAGGGGGCTCCTGGGCTTTTGACATGAGTGGTCATCTATAGACTTCCAGATAAAGATTTCGTCCTGTGCGGTTAGACTTCAGCCATTGTGGATACGGGCTCTATTCCGTCCGTGGGGGCCTCTTTTCCAAAGGACGCAAAACCCTGTCTCATTGCATGGGGACGGCAGCATGCGCTTGAAATAAGTTACGGGAAAGCCCCGGGAGAGAGTCTCGGTTGGAGCCTGTACGGGTCCCTGCCTGCTCCGAAGCTGTAATCCGACTAAGGGGGCGTTCCATGTCGTGTGGAACATTTTGTTGCGTCCTTTGGAAAAGAGGCCCCCACGGACTCAAGGTAACCGCACAGGTAGAAA
>DREN01000359.1 GCA_011051075.1 Deltaproteobacteria bacterium
GACTTCAGCAATTGTGGATAGGGGATCTATCCCGTCCGTGGGGGCCTCTTTTCCAAAGGACGCAAAACCCTATCTCATTTTATAGGGACGGCAGCATGCGCTTGAAATAAGCTACGGGAGAGCCCCAGGAGAGAGTCTCGGTTGGAGCATGTACGGGTTCCTGCCTGCTCCGAAGCTGTAATCCGACTAAGGGGACGTTCCATGTCGTGATGGCATATTTTGTTGCGTCCTTTGGAAAAGAGGCCCCCACGGACTAAGGGTAACCGCACAGATCGAAATTTTTATCTGAAACTCTATAAGACGTTGTTGTCCGAGATCAGCGACCCTGAAGATGGGCGTCAGGGTTTCCTTCCAGGACCAGGATCCCCACCAGATAATGGCCCTTGTAAGGGCCCTGCTTCATCCTGGTGATGTGGCTTATCTCCGCCCTGAAAGATTCGGGCGGGTCAGAGGGGCTCTTTGGGTTGAACCTGACCTCTATTACATCTCCCACCTTCAGGTGTGTCAGTACGGCGGAGTTTTCATTCACCAGAATACCCAGGCCGGTGGGGGATACGTCCCGGACCCTGAACTGGTGAATGGGGAACACCCTGTCTATTGAAAACTCCACGCTGAAGAACCTGTCAAGGATCCTGCGTGGGTGAGAGCGTCTTTCGAACCTGTGACCCCCGTTTTCCATCTTTTCCATGGTCAGGACCTGCACCCGGGGTTTTGATGCCTTTTTTTCATCTCCTTGTATCCCATCTCCATCAGGGGCTTCAGGTTGAGGATGTCGGCCCTGTTATACTCGATCAGGGTCTCGAGGGCGGACCTGTCCCCCCGGCAATACCGGTACCAGAGCCTTACCGCCTCAAAGCCGTCGATCCCGCAGATATCAGGGCCGCGATCTATGCCCAGTGCCTTTTCGATCCTCTTCAGACCCCCGGTGTAACCCAGGCGCTTGAAGAGAAACCTCAGATCGATATGGGCTGGAGGCAGGGTGATGCCGGGAAAGGTAGATCGAATAAAGGGGAGGTCAAAGGTTGCGCCGTTAAACGTCACCACAAGGTCATAGCCTGACACGGCCCTTTCAAAATCGTTCAGGTTTATTCCGTTTATGAAGGTGTTTACAATGGCGCCGTCGTAGGCCCCTATAACGGTGATTTCATGGGCCCCCCGGTAAAATCCTGTTGTCTCTATATCCAGATAGACCGCCCTGTCCCTGAAGGCATGGAAGGTGCGCCACATCTCCCCTTGGGGCAGGCGCTCACTGAAAAAGGCGGGGTCTTTCCGGTGTAAGAGGGAAAGTTCAAGCTCGCGGATGATCAGTTCATCCCTCTCCGGGGATACGACCACCTCCCTGCTATGGAGAAAATCTTCCCAGGTATGGATGCCCCGACCCCATATCATCTCCTCTGTCTTGGGGCCGATACCGGGGATATGTATGAAGGTCTCATCGAGCATGGATCGTTACATTGTTATCTGGTCATCTGGTGAAACTTCCAATTTCCTGAAGAGTTTAACATCTTTTTCCAGGAACATAAAGGAGAAAAAGCTGAAGGGAAGACCCTCAGGGCTAACCCGGGAGATTTTCCTTTGTGTCTCCTTTTCCTGCGTGGTATTATTATCTGGAACGGGATCAATTAAAGAGGTTTTCTTTTCAGGAGCCGGCTCAGAGACAAGAGTCCTGTTTTTATTGTCTACCCGAGGGGAGAGGATCGATTCCAATGACTGAAAAACCCACCTATGAGGAACTGGAGCGACTGGTAGGACAACAGGCCAGGGAGATTTCAGAGATCAAGAAGGCCCAGGAGAGCGGGAGCTCACAGCAAAGGGGACGAGATAATCTCCTTGAGGCTGAAAGGAAGCAGCTCCTGTCCATATTTGACTCCATAGATCAGATCATCTATGTGGCCGATACAGAGACATTCGAGATCTTGTACGCCAATCCTGCCCTTGAGAGGGCCTTCAACAGGAACCTGATCGGCGAAAGGTGTTACAGGGCCTTTCACCGGCTTGATTCCCCCTGCGATTTCTGCACCAACCATATTATTCTCAGGAACAAGGGGAAACCTCACCAGTGGGAGCATCACAACTCGGTTCTGGGCAGGGATTATGCCATTACCGACCGGATCATCCAATGGTCCGACGGGAGAAAGGTCCGGTTTGAACTGGCCATCGATATTACAGAGCAGAAGCGGGCACTTCAGGCACTGCACGAGTCAGAGGAACTCTACCGCACTGTCTTTGAGAACACCGGGACAGCCACCGTAATAATCGAAGAGGACGCTACTATTTCCATGGCCAATACCGGGTATGAGAGGCTGAGCGGGTACTCCAAAGGGGAAGTAGAGGGGAGGATGAAGTGGACGGAGTTCGTTGTAAAGGAAGACCTGGGCAAAATGGTGGAGTATCACAGGGAAAGGAGGAAAGAGAAGGGGAACGTCCCGCGGGAATACGGGTTCCGTTTTATTGATAAGTCTGGAAATATTAAACACGTGTGGAATAACGTGACCCTTATCCCGGGGTCCAAGAAGAGCATCGCCTCCCTGTTGGACATTACCCCCCTGAAAAAGGCGGAAGAGGCCATCAGGGAATCTGAGGAGCGTTACCGGATCCTCATCGAATACTCAAACGACGGGATCGCCATAGTGCGTGACGGGGTTCACCTTTACGTCAACAACAGGTTCGTGGAGATCTTCGGCTATGACAGCCCCGGGGTAATAATCGGAAGGCCCATTGACCTGGTAATAGATCCCGATGACCGGACCCGTGTGGCCGGTAATGCCCAAAGGAGAGAGCGGGGGGAAAAGGCCCCCTCTCAATACGAGTTCAAGGGTGTTCGTAGAGATGGGACGACCGTGTTCCTTGAGGTGTCAGCGGCCAGGATCACGTATCAGGGTGCGCCGGCCACGCTTGCCTTTTTTCGGGATGTGACCGTTCGCAGGAAAGAGGAGGAGGAGCGCCTGCGGCTGGCAACGGCCATTGATCAGTCCGCGGAAGCAATCGTTATCACTGACGTAAACGGTGATATCCAGTACGTCAATCCTGCCTTTGAGCGGATCACCGGGTATACCAGGGAGGAGGCCATGGGCCAGAACCCCCGTATCCTGAAGAGCGGAAAACACGACAAGACCTTTTATGAGGACCTGTGGAACATCATCGGTAAGGGTAAGGTCTGGTCAGGACATTTCACCAACCGGAACAGGGCTGGGGAGCTTTACCAGGAAGATGCCAGTATCTCGCCGGTGAAAGATCACTCGGGCAGGATCATCAACTACGTGGCGGTCAAGCGGGATGTGACCGCTGAGATGAGAATGGAAAAACAGCTTCGCCAGTCACATAAGATGGAGGCCATGGGCACCCTGGCAGGGGGTATTGCCCACGATTTCAACAACATCCTCGCATCGATCATGGGCTATGCTGAGCTTGCCGGACTGGAGACCCCTGATGGTTCAAAAGGCGCTGACTACCTTGAATCAGTGCTGAAAGCCACTGGCAGGGCAAGGGATCTGGTCAAACAGATCCTTTCCTTCAGCCGGCAGAGGGAAGAGGACCTGCGGCCCCTGCGCATGGACCTTATTGTCAAGGAGGCCCTGAAGCTCCTCAGGGCCTCTCTGCCCAGCACCGTTGAAATACGCGGGCATGTGGACCGGGGTCTTGGAAGCGTCCTGGCCGATCCCACCCAGATCCATCAGGTGGTGATGAACCTGTGCACCAACGCTGCCCAGGCCATGGGCCAGGCCGGGGGGGTGTTGGAGGTGAGCCTTCATAATGAGGAATTAGGGGTAAAGGATGAAGATCTCGACCTGGGGCCGGGGAGATTCTTGAGGCTTACGGTAGGGGATACGGGTGCCGGCATGGCCCCCGGTGTGATGGAGAGGATCTTTGATCCCTACTTTACCACCAAAGAAAAGGGGCTTGGGACAGGTTTAGGGCTCTCTGTTGTGCGGGGAATCGTTGAAAACTGCGGGGGGACAATCAGGGTTGAGAGCGAGCCGGGCAGAGGCTCTACCTTCCACGTCTATTTCCCCGTGGTTGAGGAGGCGGAAGGGGCGGTGGAGCAGGGACCGGAGGAGCCCCTTGCCACAGGCACGGAGCGGATTCTATTTGTGGACGATGAGCCGACCCTGGCGGATCTGAACCGGGATAGGCTTTCGAGGCTCGGTTATGAGGTAACCACCAGAACCAGCAGCACCGAGGCCCTGGGGCTTTTCCGCGCAACTCCCGATGATTTTGATCTGGTGATCACCGACATGACCATGCCCAGGATGACCGGAGAGAGTCTGGCAAGGGAGATCCTGAAGATCCGTCCAGATACTCCGATTATACTCTGCACCGGCTACAGCGAGCATATCTCTGGAGAGAAGGCCCGGGAGATAGGAATTCGGGCCTTTGCCATGAAACCGCTGGATATGAAAGATCTGGCCGAGACCGTGCGGAAGGTGCTCGATGGCTCTGCGCGGTTTTGAGGGGTAGGAGGCGATCTGATGCATGCTCCAAGCCCTGGGTCCCCCCCCTGCCCACGGGAGCCGGGGCGGGCGGGCTTCCCATCACCGTGGTTGCCTTATGGCGCCGGTTGAAAATCCTGCTGCCTTGAGCATCCGTTCTACCCTGTCA
>DREN01000449.1 GCA_011051075.1 Deltaproteobacteria bacterium
GAACAGAGGCAGAAGGTGACGGGTAGATCATGGAGAGACAGGCAAGCAAGACCCTCATAGGGGCTTTTGTGGTGGGGGCTGTGGCCCTTATAGTGACCGGCGTTCTGATCTTCGGCAGCGGCCAGTTCATGAAAAAGACGAGAAAATACGTCCTCTTCTTTCAGGGTTCGGTCAAGGGCCTCAACGTGGGCGCTGCGGTCCTTTTCCGGGGAGTCAAGATAGGTTCAGTGAAAAGCATTACCCTTGAAGCCGATACGAAGAACATGGTCATGTATATCCCCGTAATCATCGAGGTCGACGAGAAGAGGATCCATGTGATTCGGGGAGAACGGAGAACCAAAGCCGATCTGCCGCACCTCTTGAAGATGGGTCTGCGCGCCCAGTTGACATCGGGCAGTCTGGTCACGGGCCAGTTGCTGATCGAACTGGAGTTTCATCCGAACACACCCTTCAAACTGGTGGGCCTAAACAGGGAATATCCCGAGATCCCCACCATCCCCTCCACCTTTGATCTCCTCTTCGATAAACTGAAAGACCTGAACGTGGATAAAATTGTCAACCAGCTTCTCTCAGCCGTAGGGTCCCTGGAAAAGGTTCTGGGTTCTCCCGATATTAAGAAGACCCTCCATGCCCTCAGGTTAACGGTGCAGGGGGCACAGGCCTTTGTTGAAAGGCTGAACAGCAAGATTGACCCCATGGTGAACAGCATAAACAAGACAGTAGATCAGTACGGAAGCCTCGCCGCCAATGTGAACGGAAAGGTGGCCCCCCTGGCCTCCAGCATGCAGGCCACCTTGAAAGATGCCCGCAAACTGGTTCGTAACGTGGACGGCACCGTGAATAACCTGGAGACTGATCTTAATAAGACCCTGATAAAGGCCCAGGCTGCCCTGGAGCAGGCCATAGAAACCCTGGCCATTGCAGAAAAGACCGTTGAAAACAAGGGTCCCCTTGTCTATGAGATAAACAAGACCCTGCAGGAAATCAGCCGCATGGCGCGCTCTATCCGGGTACTTGCAGACTACCTTGAGCGCCATCCCGATTCCCTGCTCTACGGTAAGTCCAGACCCAAAAGGAGATAAAACCATGACCCGGATCCCTTCTCTGATAAAAACCTTCGCGTCGGCCGTGCTGCTCATAACCCTTGTGGCGTGCGCCAGCACGGGATCTTCCAACTTCTACCTGCTCAACCCCATCACAGATATGGGGAAGGCATCTGAAACAAAATCAGGTCAGGACCCCGTGTCCGTGGGCATAGGCCCCCTGGAATTACCCGCCTACCTGGACCGGGAACAGATAGTGACGCGGCTCAACCCAAACGAACTCCGTGTTTCCGAGTTCGATGAGTGGGCCGAACCCCTGAACGCAGGTTTCACGCGGGTCCTCATGGAAAACCTCTCCATGCTGCTCGCCAGAGACCGGTTCATCATCTTTCCCTTCAGGGGTCCCGAGGGGATAGATTATCAGGTGGAGATAGAGGTGTTCCGGTTTGATGGGAGGCTCGGGGGGGAGGTCTCTCTAATGACCCGCTGGAGTATCTTCAGGGTTGATACAGGAGAAATGGTCCAGGCCAGGAAATCGAGTTTTCAGGCGTCTTCGGGAGGGCCCGGCTACAGGGCCCTGGTCGCGGCCCAGAGCAGGACGGTGGAGGCGCTCAGTCGTGAAATCGCAGGGGCGATAAAGGGACTTCCGGAGAAGAGATGACAGAAAAAGAGGCACTCATAGTCACCAGGGACCTGGAAATCGCCTACGGAGATTTCGTGATCCAGAGCAACCTCAACTTCACGGTAAACCGGGGGGAGATATTCGTAATCATGGGGGGTAGCGGTTGCGGCAAGACTACGGTAATGCGTGCCCTTACAGGCCTGAAAAGGCCCTCCAGGGGAGAGGTGTTCTTAGGGGGAATAAGCCTCTGGAACACCGACCCGAAGACACGGGACCGCCTGGCCCGCAACATAGGAATCGTGTATCAGAACGGGGCACTGTGGAGTTCCATGACCCTGGCCGAAAACGTCAGCCTGCCCCTGGGTGAATTCACGGACCTGAGTTCCGGTGAGATCAGTGACCTTGTCTCCCTGAAGCTGGCCCTGGTGGGGCTGGCCGGATTTGAGGACTACTACCCTTCGGAGATCAGCGGTGGCATGAGGAAGCGTGCAGGGGTGGCCCGGGCCCTCGCCCTTGATCCCCAGTTTCTGTTTTTTGACGAGCCTTCTGCAGGCCTTGACCCGGTTACCTCGTCCCTGTTAGATGAGCTCATCGTCCAGCTCAGGGACAGCCTTGGAACGACCATGGTCATGGTGACGCACGAACTGCCGAGCATCTTTTCAGTGGCCGACAGCTGCGTATTCCTGGATGCGGAGACCAGGACCATGATCGCCACAGGGGATCCGAAACGGCTGGTGCATGAGTCTCCGGATCCCAAGGTGCGGGCCTTTCTGACCCGGGGAGGGAAAAACAGGACAGGATAAAAAAAGCCCCCTGTGAGAACAGGGGGCTTTGCACAGGCCTATTTCTCAAGAATGCGGACTACCATTCCTGGTCCAGATCGATCTCATCCCTCTCGTACTGGGCGTCCCTCAACTCATTGGCCTTCTTGATCTCCTCTTCGGTCCAGGGCTCAACGATCAGGGAATCGGCCACCAACTCCCACAGATATTTAGTCTCTATACCCAGGTCAAACTCTTTGGTAAGACCCTTCATGATCTGGTCCCTGCAGTTGTGGCAGGGCGCAATGACCATCTTGGCCTTGGTGTCCATGATCTGTTTGGCCTTGACACGGCCGTAGTATATCCTTTCCGCATCGTAGGGCATGGCCCAGGCCCCGCCGCCGCCCCCGCAGCAGAAGTTGTTCATCCGGTTGGGATGCATCTCCACATAATTCTCGCAGCACTGCTGTGTGACCCACCTCGGCTCCTCAAAGAAGGCCTCTCCAAAGGCCTTCATGCTCTTCCGGCCGTAGTTGCACGGATCGTGGACAGTGGTTAGTTCCTCGTGTATGGATTTGTCTATCTTGATTCGTCCGGTCTCTATGTACTCTTTTAGGAGTTCATGAACAGATACGACCCTGTACTTTTCAAAGGTCTCCGGGTACCACGTCTGCAGACCAAGCCTGGTCGCAAAATAGGCGTGGCCTCATTCGGGCAAGAGGAGCGTCTTGCACTCCAGCCTCTCCAAATGGTCCACAATGCGGCCCACAAAGGTCTTCATGGCCTCGTCGTCCCCGGAAAAGAGTCCCCAGTTGACCCCTTCCCAGTTCTCCGAAGGAATGGTCCAGTCCTCCCTGGCCGCGTAAAAGATACGCCACCAGAACTTCATATCGTCCGGTTCGCCAAAAGGCTCCTTTGAATTGACCGTCACCAGGATATTGGCCCCCTTCTTGTCCACCGGGGCATAAAATCCGGGAAAGCCCTCGTCTTCATCCATCTCCTTGGAGAGATCCGCCAGGAGGAAGAGGAAATCATCCCTGGGAATCCCCAGGTTATTTCCCCTTTCCAGATCCATTACCACGCCCTTGTGGATGGGACCCGGGACCTTGTCCCGTTCTCGGAGAGTCCTTGCCCTGCGCATCATCTTCAGGATCTCAACGCCCTGGGGGCAGGCGTATTCACAGCGGCCGCACAGGGTACATATCCATGGGAAGCGTGAATCGATCAGTTCCTGGTCCAGGCCAAGGGCCGCCATGCGCACGGCCTTTCTCGGGTCCATACCGTCTATCCCGGTTACGGGACATCCGCCTGCACAGGTGCCGCAGGTGAAACAGACGTCGGCCCATTCAGGAGCAACCCTCAGCTTGCTCTCTTTCCTGTTTATGGTCAACGGTTCCATTGATTATCCTCCTCAGTTTTTCTTCCCGACTCTTCATCCGATTGATTCATGGCTTATAAGCTGTTTGAAAATAAAAGTCAACGAGTAAAATGAAAAAAGATGGGAGGATAGAGGAATTCATTTCTTGAATAAGGCGCAAGGCCATAAACATCTGATCGGGGATTTCGGTTCTCCCCCTGCAAGGCCTGACCAGTGCCTCTGTTCAGGCCCTGTTTCGGATGTATGCTCCGCATTAGTCCATGAAATATAGATTTTAAGAAAATGTTTTTGGGGTTTTTGATGTGCGGTCTCCGTAGAGATTTTTCCTGTGGAACTCCAAGAAACTGGAAATTTGAAACTTGATAACAACCTGAATTGTCATTTCTTTCTCAAGTTTCGAGTTTCCAGTTTCAAGTATCGTAACACAACTGCCACCTTATTTCATTTCCGGGGAGGAGCACAGCAACCCCAAAATGCTTTTCTCTAAGCCTATAGTTAAAATATAGCTATAATGTAGTTGAATTTTGTTGCAAAGAGCTGTTTCCTGGGGTATAAATTCTCTTTTTAGCCCTTGAAAAGCGTCACACGAACAGGGAGTGGCGTTTCAAGAACTTAGTTCGCTTTGCTCACAATTGGAATGTTGACAGCCGTTCACGGCTTGAAACTTGAAATTGGAAAGTAGTCCCGCAGGGCGGGATTAGGGAGATCGCTCCAAAATTGAATACGTTCATCAACAGCACAAAAGGATGAAGGCCAAATTTCTAATTTCAACATTCCAGTATTC
>DREN01000183.1 GCA_011051075.1 Deltaproteobacteria bacterium
AAGTTTTGATTTTGCAGGTGAAAGGGTGTTGACAGAGAACCCGGGCTATGATAAAAAAACCCGCATCCCGTTGGTATGGCTTTTTTCTCTTGATCGAGGCGCTCTTGTTTTCAAGGAAGATCAACATATTTCTTATGCCCGAAGGTAAGGGGCGCGTGAGACAGATAAGTCTGCCCCTGTCCCTCTGCCTTTTTCTCGCCCCTCTCCTTGTCATCTGCCTGGTATTCGTGCTCTGGCTTGTTCATGACTACACAGGGATCAAGGCCAGGGCCCCCCGGCTGGCTGAACTTAAGAAGGAAAACGCCCTCCAGAAGGAGCAGCTTCTCTACATGGCCCGGCGGATTGACCAGGTGACCCGGGAGATGGGTGAACTGCGGGCCCTCGATCATAAGTTGAGGGTGATGGTGAACCTTGAAACAGGGGAGGGGGATGACCGGGAAAAGGGGCTGGGAGGGCCTGCCCCGGCCCTGCTCGACCCTGAAAAGACCCTGAAAAAGGTTGACCGCGACCTGGCGCGCTCCATGCACAGGGCCCTGGACAACATCGAAAGCGATTTGAGCGCCAGCAGAGAGGATAAGGCCGGTCTCAGGGAGTTCCTTGAGAACCAGAAGATGCTCCTGGCGGCCACACCCTCCATATGGCCTGCCAAGGGGTGGCTCAGCTCCCGCTTCGGGTACCGGAAATCACCCTTCACCGGCAAGAAGGAGTTCCACAAGGGGCTTGACATCTCCGCAAGGATGGGGTCCCCTGTGGTTGCAAGCGCAGACGGAACCGTGTCCTTTTCCGGCTGGGACCGGGGGTATGGCAGGCTGGTTGTGATAAACCATGGGTATGGTCTTAAGAGCAAGTACGCCCACCTGAAGAAGTCTCTGGTAAAAAAGGGCCAGTACGTGAAACGGGGTGAGACAATCGGCCTGATAGGTAAGTCCGGCAGGACTACCGGTCCCCATCTCCACTACGAGGTTCTCCTGAACGGGGTCCCCGTGAACCCCCTCCGTTACGTCCTCAATTAAGGCATAAGGCACGAGGCGTCAGGCACAAGGAAAAATATCGATCCGTTGGCCTTAAGCCCTGTGCCTAACGCCTTGTGCCTTGAGCAAGCATTCGTTCCCTCACTCTTTCTTTCAGGCGATACAGGTTGAGAGTCAACCTGTAACATCTGGCACTTTCCGAGGGATAGATGTTGTTGAGGCGAGCGAGCCTTTAGGGGAGCTCGCTCGCCTCAACAACTCTCAATAAATCCGGGACCAAAAGCCCTTCACCCCGCTCAGGCGGGATTAGGGCAGAGGGGGTTCCCCCGGAAAGGAATATGGAATTTGAAGGAACCATATTAACGATCCCTCTCATGGCTTTATCTGATCAGGCGGACAGGCAAGGCTTGTAAATGATCTCCCTCAGGGGTTATAAAAAGAGGCCCTCTTCATTGATCCGGCGCCGGTCAGAATGGCTACCGGGAGATATATTCCTTTTCGGGGGAATCTCCTGTGACCGGGGTCTTTGAGCTCTTACGTTAATTTGCGATAACCCCTTGATTTTTGTGTGGTAAAGTTTTTTAATGACTCAGGCTGGGCCCCCAGGCCGGCAAATCTACAGAACCTGGTAACGGATAATGTTTGGAAAAATAGTAAAGGGTATTTTCGGCAGCAAGAACGAACGGGAACTCAAACGGATGGCTCCCATAGTGGATAAGATAAACCTCCTGGAGCCCGATTTTCAGGCCCTGACCGATGAGGAGCTATTGAACAAGACGGCTGAGTTCAAGGAAAGGCTTTCAAAGGGCGAGTCCGTGGATGACCTTCTCCCCGAGGCCTTTGCCACTGTGCGGGAGGCATCTGTCAGGAACCTGGGCA
Organism: Deltaproteobacteria bacterium; assembly: GCA_011051075.1. Classification (GTDB taxonomy): domain Bacteria; phylum Desulfobacterota; class DSM-4660; order Desulfatiglandales; family Desulfatiglandaceae; genus Desulfacyla. The sequence continues at coordinate 1,851 of DREN01000183.1, forward strand.
TGAGACACTTCGATGTCCAGTTGATCGGAGGGATAGTTCTCCACGAGGGGAGGATCGCCGAGATGAAGACAGGGGAGGGCAAGACCCTGGCCGCCACGCTCCCCCTCTACCTCAACGCCCTTACCGGCCGGGGCGCCCACCTGGTCACGGTGAACGATTATCTGGCACAGAGGGACGCGGAGTGGATGGGTGGTATCTACAATGCTCTGGGGCTCTCAGTGGGTGTGATAGTGCACGGTATGAGCGACCAGGAAAGAAAAAAGGCCTATGAGTGCGATATAACCTATGGGACCAACAACGAGTTCGGGTTTGATTACCTGCGCGACAACATGAAATTTGACCCTGCCGACTTTGTTCAGAGGGGGTTTTACTACGCCATCGTTGACGAGGTGGATAGTATTCTCATCGATGAGGCCAGGACCCCGCTCATCATCAGCGGGCCTGTGGAACATACCGGAAACAAGATCTACGAAGAGGTAAAGCCCCTTGTGATCAATCTGAGAAAGAAACAGGGGGCTATCATCCGGTCTCTCCTGAAGGATGTGCGCCTTCGCCTTGATACCGGAGATATGGGGGAACGGACCATTGAGACCCTGCTTCAGATCAGGAGGGGGGATCCCAAGAACCCGGTGTTCTTAGATATGGTGGCAAAGAATCAGGCCCTCAAAAAGCAGATTGACAGGACTGAGAGCATGTTGAGATCCCAGAAGATCCTCTCCGACCTGGATCAGGAGCTCTACTGCACCATTGATGAGCGGGGCAACTCGGTGGAGCTGACGGAAAAGGGGATTGATCTCCTGTCAAGGGGGGGGCTTGGTGATTTTGCCCTCCCGGACCTGGACAACGAGGCTCATAATATCCGGAACAACGAAACACTGACCGACGCGGAAAAGGATGAGCGGCTGAGGGAGCTTGAAGAGGCCTACATGAGGGCATCCGACCTCCTGCACTCCACCCAGCAGCTTATAAAGGCCTACTGGCTCTTTGAAAAGGACGTTCACTATGTGATCAAGGACAACGAGATCATGATCGTGGATGAGTTCACGGGCCGGATGATGCCCGGAAGGAGATGGAGTGACGGCCTGCACCAGGCGGTGGAGGCCAAGGAGGGGGTGAAGGTGGCCGGTGAAAACCAGACGCTCGCCACGGTGACCTTTCAGAACTTCTTCCGCATGTACGAAAAACTGGCCGGCATGACCGGCACCGCCGATACCGAGGCCGCTGAATTCAACAACATCTACAAGTTGGACGTGGTGGTCATCCCTACCAACAAGGAGATGATCCGCATCGACTACCCTGACGCGATCTACAAGACAGAGAGGGAGAAGTTCAGGGCCGTATGCGATGAGATAAAGGAACTCTATGAAAAGGGCCAGCCCGTACTTGTGGGCACCATCTCCATAGAGAAATCGGAGATGCTGAGCAAGATGCTCAAACGGGCAAACGTCCCCCACTCGGTTCTAAACGCCAAACACCACCAGAGGGAGGCCGAGATTATCGCAAACGCCGGCCAGGCAAAGACCGTGACGATCTCCACCAATATGGCCGGCAGGGGAACGGATATTGTCCTGGGAGAGGGGGTTAGGGAGTTGGGGGGGCTCCACATACTTGGGACCGAGAGGCATGAGAGCCGCCGGGTGGATAACCAGCTCAGGGGCCGCGCAGGAAGGCAGGGGGACGCCGGGACCTCCAGGTTCTACCTCTCCCTTGAGGATGACCTCCTCAGGATCTTTGGTTCTGACAGGATCTCCTCCATCATGGAACGTCTTGGCATGGAAGAAGGTGAGCCCATCGAGCACAATCTGATCTCCCGAGGCATTGAAAAGGCCCAGAAAAAGGTGGAGGCCCACAACTTTGACATAAGGAAACACCTCCTTGAGTACGACGATGTGATGAACAAGCACCGGGAGATCATCTATTCCCTGAGAAAGGATGTGCTGGAGGGAGACAGGATAGGTGAAATCATCGAGGATATGATCGATGAAAAGGTGGAGGGCCTGGTGGAGCAGTGGATCGACCCGAGCGCACATCCTGAAGACTGGAAGATCGATGAACTCAAGGGGAGTGTGGCCAGGGTTTTCGGGTTTCCGTTGAGGCTGGGGCCGGAGGATATGGGGGCGGATGAGTTCGAGGCACTGAGGGTTGAAGATATCCCGGAACTTATCAAGGAGCAGGTCAGATCGGTTTACAGGGAGAGGGAGAAGCAGTTCGGCAGGGAAGAGTTGGAGCACCTGGAGCGCTTCATCATGCTCCAGATCATAGACGACAAGTGGGTGGCCCATCTTCAGGCCATGGATCATATGAAGGAGGGAGTGGGTCTGCGTGGCTACGGCCAGCTTGACCCGCTCAAGGAGTACCAGAAGGAGGGCTTCGCCCTGTTCGGAGAGCTTATGGATCAGATCGGTGAGGAGGCCCTCAGCATGCTCTTCAGGGTACAGATAATGAGGGAGAAACCTGTGGAGGAGCGGAGACGGAAGAAAAAGACGCTCAATTTGAGCCACGGGGGCGATGATTCAGGGCCGGTTACCGTGAGGCGTAAGGAGAAAAAGGTGGGGAGAAACGCCCCGTGTCCCTGCGGCAGCGGTAAGAAGTACAAGAAGGGCTGGGGGGCAGGGAAGTGGGCCGGAGGCGAGGGGGTCAGGGGTCAGAGGTCGGGGGGAAGATGGTTAACGGGGAGAAGTTCATGGTTCAGGGGTTCAAGGCTTCGGCCG
>DREN01000045.1 GCA_011051075.1 Deltaproteobacteria bacterium
ACCGAGACCCTCTCCTGGGGCTCTCCCGTAGCTTATTTCAAGCGCATGCTGCCGTCCCTGTGCAATGAGACAGGGTTTTGCGTCTTTTGGAAAAGAGACCCCCACGGACGGACTCCCGCCACGCGCGGGATAGATCACGTATCCACAATTGCTGAAGTCTAACCGCACAGGTCGCAGGTTTTTAGATTTGCAGGAATTTATGATCCATGTTAGCATAAAGGTATCCTGTTTGACAATATGGCCTATCAGCCATATCGTTGAACCCACATCGGATTCAGCCCCCGAAACAGGGCGCGTCACGGGTATTACTGAGGTTCCGCCGATCCTCAAACCCATACGGAAGGGACATGCCTGGCAATCAACGTTTCCCCACGGACAGGATCATCGTCTTCACCCGGTACCCTGTGCCGGGACAGACCAAGACACGGCTGATCCCCATGCTTGGGCCGGCCGGGGCCGCCGATCTCCAGCGCCGGCTCACAGTGGAGACCCGTAAAAAGGCCGCGGCATTCGCCCGGACACGGGGAATAGGGGTGGAGGCCTGTTATGAGGGGGGCACGGACCGGCAGATGAGACGCTGGCTGGGGTCACAGGTCTCTTTCTTTCCGCAGGCGCTGGGGGACCTGGGTTCGCGCATGTACCAAGCGTTTCAGCGGGCCTTTCAGAGCGGATGCGGCCGCGCAGTCCTGGTGGGGACTGATATCCCTCGACTTAAGCCGGATCATTTTATGCAGACCTTTGAGGCCCTCGGCCAATATGACCTGGTCTTGGGACCCAGCAGGGACGGGGGCTACTGGCTCATGGGGTTAAACCGCCTTGTCCCACTTTTTCAGGGGATAGAGTGGGGTACCGGGCAGGTGTACGAACAGACCCTTGCCCTTGCCGCAGACCAGGGACTGAAGGTCAGGGACCTGGAAATACTCACGGACCTTGATACAGGGGAAAACCTTGAAGAACTCCTCCCTGACCAGGCGGGAAAAGGACCGTACCTTTCCGTGATCATCCCGGCCCTGAACGAAGAGAGGACCGTTGAAAGGGCCCTCAAGAGCGCGCTCAGCCCTGACGCGGAGATTATCCTTGTGGACGGAGGGAGCAGCGATGACACGGTTCTCAGGGCCCGGAATTCAGGGGCAAAAATCGTGAATAGCCCCCGCGGCCGGGCCTTACAGCAGAACAGGGGCGCCTCGGAGTCACGGGGCAGGGTCCTTCTATTCCTCCACGCCGATACACGCCTGCCACCAGACTACGTGCAGCATATCTTCGAACTGCTCATGGACCCGGAGGTCGTTGCCGGGGCGTTCAGATTCAGGACCGACCTGGACCAACCCCTTATGAGATTCATAGAGATGGGCGCAAATCTCAGGTCCAGGTACCTGGGCCTCCCATATGGAGACCAGGGCCTGTTTTTCCGAAAGGAGGTATTTGAGGCAGAGAATGGCTTTCCCCAGGTGCCCATTGCCGAGGATCTGCTTATGATGCACCGGATAAGGCGGATGGGACGAACAGGTCTTGTCCCTGCCCATGTGATAACCTCTGCCAGGCGATGGAAAAAGCGGGGCTTCTTATCCACCACCCTGATCAATCAGGTTGTTGTGGCAGGTTCATGCCTCGGTGTTTCACCGGAGGTCCTATGGCGACTTTACAGGGTATCGGGTAACAGGGTGAGAAAAAAAATGAGAAAAAAATGGATTTCTTGACTTAGATCAAAGACAATTTCTTATGAACAGCCATAATGGGGACAACTTCCAAGGGAAGACAGAGGCAGGCATCTGAATCTGCCTTGAATAGAAACCTTAAAAGTCGAGAAAGGAGAAAGCATCATGTTTTGTTTTCAATGTCAGGAAACTGCAAAGAACCAGGGTTGTACCGTAAAAGGTGTCTGTGGGAAACCAGAGGAGACCGCCAACCTCCAGGACCTGCTCATCTACGTGCTCAAGGGGATCTCCATTTACGGCGAAAAGGCCGCTGAGTTGGGTATCGAAGACCGGAAGGCCGGACTCCTCATCGCGGAGTCCCTCTTTGCCACCATTACCAACGTTGCCTGGGATAACGACCGGATTACCACTCTCATAAAAGAGGCCCTGAAGGTCAGGGAAGATCTGAAATCAAAATTCCTGGCCGCGTACAGGGAAAAGACAGGCCAGGATTTCTCGGAAGAACTCCATGATTCAGCCGTCTGGTCCTCGGACAACGAGGCGGACTTTCAGGACAAGGCAAAGGGGATCGGGGTCCTTTCCACGGAAAACGAGGATGTCCGCTCCCTCCGGGAGCTCCTGGTCATCGGGCTCAAGGGGGTGGCCGCCTATGCGGATCACGCCGCGATCCTGGGGTTTGAAAAGGGAGAGATCTTCCAGTTCCTCATGGAAGGGTTGGCCTCCACCACAAAGGAGCTTTCCGTGGATGAGATGGTCGGCCTGGTCATGAAGTGCGGAGGGACCGCGGTGAATACCATGGCCCTCCTTGACGAGGCAAACACCTCTACCTATGGGAATCCCGAGATCACCGAGGTCAACATCGGTGTGAGGAGCAATCCCGGTATCCTTATAAGCGGACACGATCTGAAGGATATGGAGGAGCTTCTCAAACAGACCGAGGGGACCGGCGTGGATGTCTATACACACGGTGAGATGCTGCCGGCCAACTACTACCCAGCCTTTAAGAAGTACGAACATTTTGCCGGGAACTACGGGAACTCATGGTGGCTCCAGAACAAGGAGTTTGAGTCCTTTAACGGTCCCATCATCCTGACCACCAACTGTCTTGTTCCCCTGAAAAAGGAAAACACCTATCTGGACAGGCTTTATACCACGGGGTTGGTATCATACCCCGGGGCCACCCATATCCAGGACAGGGAAAACGGGGGGGCCAAAGACTTCTCCGGTGTGATCGAACGTGCTAAGTCTTGTAATCCACCCACCGAGATCGAGACAGGTAAGATCGTGGGCGGGTTTGCTCACGCCCAGGTCCTGGCCCTTGCAGACAAGGTGGTGGACGCGGTCAAATCCGGGGCCATCAAGCGGTTTATCGTCATGGCGGGGTGTGACGGCCGTCACAAGTCCAGGAACTACTTTACAGAGGTGGCCCAGAAGCTCCCCAAAGACACGATCATTCTCACCGCAGGGTGCGCCAAGTACCGGTACAATAAGCTGGATCTGGGCGATATCGGCGGGATCCCAAGGGTGCTGGACGCGGGACAGTGTAACGACTGCTACTCCCTCGCCGTGATCGCACTGAAGCTCAAAGAGGTCTTTGAACTTGATGACATCAACGACCTGCCCCTATCCTTTGACATAGGATGGTATGAGCAGAAGGCCGTGGCGGTCCTGCTGGCCCTGCTCTACCTTGGGGTCAAGGGTATCCGCCTGGGACCCACGCTGCCCGCCTTTGTCTCACCCACCGTTCTCAACGTACTGGTGGATAAGTTCGATATCAAACCCACGACCGAGGTTGACGCGGATATCGAGGCAATGATGGCTGGAAAGTAAGGACTGATACCGGAAACCTGGAACCGGCTCTGGTTACATCCCCGGTTCCAGGTATTAGCCACAGGAGAAAAACAATGAAATGCCCAGGACAGGACAGTCAGTATTGGAAGCCGGGGGCAATTTTCGACGTCAAGTGCCCTGAATGCGGGGCCGATGTGGAGTTTTTCAAGGATGACACCACTCGAAAATGCCCGAAATGCGGTCACCGCTTCCTGAATCCGCGTCTTGATTTCGGCTGCGCATCGTACTGCAAGTACGCGGAACAGTGTATCGGAAATCTCCCCCCCGAACTCCTTGCCCAGAAAGAAGACCTGCTCAAGGACAGGGTCGCCATTGAGATGAAGAGGTACTTCAGGCGGGATTTCAAACGGATAGGCCACGCAAGCCGAGTGGCCAGATACGCGGAACAGATCGGAAGGGAGGAAGGGGCCAACCTGGCGGTTGTCCTGTCCGCGGCCTACCTCCATGATATCGGCATCAAGGAAGCAGAGAAAAAGCACCAGAGCAGTTCGGCCAGGCATCAGGAGGAGGAAGGGCCCCCTGCGGCAAGGGAGATCCTCACCAGACTCGGTGCAAAAGAGGAACTCATAGGCGAGGTGTGTGATATCATCGGACACCACCATCACCCGGGGGAGGATGAGACCATCAACTACAGGAGCCTGTACGACGCCGATCTGATTACTAATCTGGAAGAAAGACAGAAGGAGAACCCGGCTGATCAGGATAAACTGCCTGGAATTATTGATAAATCATTTCTCACCAGAAGCGGCGCCAATCTGGCAAGAAAGGTGCTTTTAGATTAAGACGCAGACAACCGCAGGTACGCGCACAAAAAAACCCTGATTATCTGCGTTGCTCCGCATCCAAACAGTATTTGGAAAGGATAACCCAATGAAGGTATTACGTAAAATAATAGAGATCGATGAAGAACTCTGCGACGGCTGCGGCCAGTGCGTGCCCTCTTGCGCTGAAGGGGCCATAGAGATAGTGGATGGCAAGGCCCGCATTGTGGCGGAGAAGT
>DREN01000037.1 GCA_011051075.1 Deltaproteobacteria bacterium
GATAAACCCCAACCACCCGTTTTTCTTAGGATGAAAGTCTTTATCGGTATTATAGGCGGGAACGGCCTCTACCTTTAACTCCCCTAAATCAAGGGTGTCCCCGGGTTTTACCACCCTCACATCCCCCGTGAGCTTTTTCGCCGAGTCCTTCTCCGTGACAATGACCGTTTCAGTACCCTGAATCCGGGCCACATCTTCCGGGGCGCAATGGTCGAAATGATCGTGTGATACAAGGATCAGATCTGCCACCGGCCCCCCCTCTATCTCGTAGGGGTCGAAATACACGGTTTTTCCCGCGTCAATGCGAAAGGTGTCGTGGCCAAGCCACCTGATTTTTTCAGCAAATGATCTTACCATTATCGTGACCTCCTTTCCTGTGCGCCGATCGGCTGTGGTTCCGGCCCCGGCAAGACGGAGCCGTCGAGTATCAGGGCCCCGTGTAAAGGGGACCCTTGGTTAATTCGAAGAAAGGGAGCGTGATAAACACGGACCGGTAGATCCGGGAAAGCCCGTTTGAGAGCCGCCTGAATCGTCCAGACGGGCGCCAGGCACCCTGAAAGATGCCGGACCGTTTCCACACGGGCTCAAACGGGTTCAAGGATTATCCTGTGATCCACCAAGGAGAAGCGTTTGACCCTGGCCGGGAGGATCTTCTCCTCCCCAAAAACATCCACCATCCTTACCCCGTCGTCCCTGTTCTCCAGGATATCCACTCCCTCAAAAACAAGCTCTTCCTTCCCATCCTTAAGTAAATACGCGGTTGATTCACACATCTTCAATCATCTCCCTAACCTTATCTATTACCCGGCTCACAAGATGGGGCAGGGGCTCATCCGAAACGCCCACGATCTCGACTTTCTCCTGGCTGAGGGGAATCAGGATCTTTTTTGCCCCAGAGGAGCTTATTGCCGCGGCCATTTCAGGGGTCACCTCACCCATCATGGCGTTGGCCATGAGTATCCCCAAGGGTCCGATGATCATATCCACCTCCTGGCTGGTCCTGACAATGGCGTTTTCGCCCGTGCCGCCCCTGTTGGCCCCCGCCTTCATCATCCTGGAGGTTGCAATAGAGTTAGTACCCAGGGCCAGAATTTCCAGCTCTGGTCCCACAGATTGCCGCAACCCCTTGATAACGGTTGCCCCGATGCCCCCGCCCTGTCCATCCATTACCATCAGTCTCATTGTCTTAACCTGTCCTTCGGGCCCTGCGGGCGCGCGAAAAAGAGATTGCATCCCGCGTCAAAACATTATAGTTTCGTCTCCAGGAAACTCAAAGATTTCCCGGTCCCGCTTCAGGGTCCACTGGCGATCACCGTAACGCTACTGTTTTTCCTTCGTTTCAAGGGCCTTCAGGTGGAATTTCATACGCTCATGTTTGCAGCAGGGGCCTATCTCCTTGGGGCCATCCCCTTTGGCAAGATCATCGCCCGATATGCGGCCCGCATTGACATCACCAAGCAGGGCAGCGGCAATATCGGGGCCACCAATGTGGCCCGGGAATTAGGTATGAAATGGGGTATAATCACCCTTATCCTCGACCTGCTCAAGGGCTTTGTCCCTGTGATCCTCTTCTCCCTGCTGAGCGATCAGGGAGCCGCTCCTGATCAGACCGCCCTCGCCTCTATCGGTATCTGCGCCCTCCTTGGCCATATGTTCCCTGTTTTTCTTGGATTTCAGGGGGAGAAAGGGGTTGCGACCGCATTAGGGGTCTACCTGGCCCTCTCACCCCTGTCATGTCTCTTAGGTCTTGTCCTCTTTATCATACTCGTGGCCCTGTGGGACTATATTTCCCTCGGTTCCATCCTCTCAGCGGCCGCCATGCCCCTTCTTCTTTTCCTGTTCGGCAAACCTGAGCCCCTGATAATGGGCGCACTGCTTATGGCGCTCCTTATCTGGTACAAGCACCGGGTAAACATCCAGGACCTGATCAGGGGCCGGGAGCGGAAATGGAAAGACCGGAAGCGAGATTCATAGATCAGCCCAGGCGCTCAAGGAGCCTGTCCAGCTCATCGTCTGAATAAAAATGCACCACAACGGTGCCCCTCTTTCCCCGTTTCCTGATCTCCACCTTGGTCCCCAGAGAGCGTTTCAGGCTGTCCTCCAGGGACCGGAGATAGTGGTCCCCGGGAGGTTTCTTCCCCCTTGAACCTGTGGCCCCTTTTGCCCGCCTGGCCAGCGCCTCGGCCTGTCTTACTGAGAGGCCCTTTTTTATGATCTTATTTCTCAGTGACCACTGGTCTTCGCTCCTGTTAAAGCCTGCGAGCAGACGGGCATGGCCCGTGCTGAGACGGCCATCAATCACGTCCTGCTGTATCTTGAGGGGCAGCTTCAAGAGCCTGAGAAGGTTGGTGATTGAAGAGCGGTCCTTACCAAGTCTCGTTGCCAGGGCCTCCTGGGTGATCCCGGTCTCTTCAAGGAGTTTCCCATAGGCAACGGCCTCTTCAATGGGGTTCAGATCCTTTCTGTGAATATTTTCAATGAGGGCCAGCTCCAGGGACTCGGTCGGGGTGGCCTCTCGTACAACGACCGGGACTCTACGGAGGCCCGCCTTTTGGGCCGCCCGCCACCTTCTCTCACCGGCTATGAGCTGGTATCCCGTCTCTGTCCTGCTCACCAGAAGGGGGGTAATAATCCCCTTTTCCCTGACAGAAGCAACCATCTCTTCCAACTCGGGAGCAGAGAACTCCTGTCTGGGCTGGTAGGGATTTGGTTCAATGGCCTCAACCGGGCACTGGAAAAACTCCTCTTGCTGGCTGTCAAGTTGGTCAGCGTCGGGGATCAGGGCCGACAGACCCTTTCCAAGGGCCTTTCGTTTTGCCATGGCGGTTACTCCCTCTCCATCAGCTCTCTGGCCAGGGCCAAGTAGCTCTGGGCCCCCTTGGAGGCGATATCGTAAAGTATAATAGGTTTCCCGTAACTGGGGGCCTCGCTCAGGCGCACGTTACGGGGGATGACCGTGTTAAAAACCCTGTCCCTGAAAAGGGCCCTTGCCTCATTCTCCACCTGGCGGGAAAGGTTGTTCCGGCTGTCATACATTGTAAGAAGGATCAGGGTGGAGCTCAGGATCGGATTAAGACCCCTCTTCACGGCCCTTGCGGTGGTCAGCAGCTGTGAGAGCCCTTCCAGGGCGTAATACTCGCATTGAAGCGGCACAAGGACAGCCTCTGCCGCGGTAAGGGCGTTTACAGTGAGAAAGCCCAGGGATGGCGGACAGTCAAGGAAGATATAGTCGTACCTCTGCCTGAGGGGAGTGAGGGCGTTGCGGAGCCGAAACTCCTTTGATTTCATGGCGGCCAGCTCCACCTCCGCACCGATAAGGTCCCTGGTGGCGCCGATAAGGTGGAGCCGGGGCAGGTGTGTCTGTCTGATGGCCTCTTCAGGAGACAATCCCCTGGTCAGGATGTCATAGAGCCCATATTCCAGGGACGCGGGGTTCAGCCCCAGCCCCGTGGTTGCATTTCCCTGGGGGTCACAGTCTATGAGAAGGCAGTCCTTTTCTGCCGCAGCTATGGAAGCGGAAAGGTTTACGGCCGTGGTGGTTTTTCCCACACCGCCCTTCTGGTTGGAAATAGAGATTACATGTCCCATACGATGTATCCTGTGCGGAGCGAAAATGCGCGCCGCAGATAGAATTGATAACACAATCGCTTGATATTGAAAAGACAAATCAGTGTTTCACGTGAAACATTTCAAACTGAATGGGACGCAGGTGAGCGCAGATGCACGCAGGTTGGGGGAATGTTTCACGTGAAACATTACGGTTTTTGACAGCGCCGCCAGGTTCACCCCTTTTTTTATCCTGCAAAGTCAGCGGTTCGCTGTTTTAGAACTCTCGGACATTTGACACTTCCAGGCTTAAAAGGTATAGAAAATAATTTAAAGAGGGGTCTTTTACATCGAATTTCCAATTTCAAATATCTCCATTTAACCTTAAATCCAGACCTCGTTGAATAGTTGAGTGGTTAAATGGTTGCGTAGGAAAATATATTCTACTATTTCAGGATGTTATGGTTTTTCAAATGCTGACTGTCCAATTTTCAAGGCAATCATGGGTATGATCAATCATAACAACGACTTAACCACTCAACTACTTAACCACTTAACGATGTCTGTAAATCAATGAGTTACTCCTTTCTTGCAGACCTTTTGGTGATTTTTCACTTTGCCTTTATCCTTTTTGTGGTCCTTGGAGGGTTATTTATCTTCAAATGGCCCAAGGTTAGTTATTTGCATATCCCTGCTGCGGTATGGGGAGGGCTTATAGAAATGAAGGGATGGCTCTGCCCCCTTACCCCCATTGAGAACCGATTTCGACAGGCGGCCGGCGTAACAGCATACAAAGATGGCTTTATTGAGCATTACCTGATCCCAGTCATCTATCCCACAGGGTTGACACGGGAGGACCAACTTTTCCTTGGACTGTCCGTCTTCATTTTGAATGGGATAATTTATACCTGGGTTCTGCTGAGAGTGTTACGAAAAAAGCAATAGTGCA
>DREN01000035.1 GCA_011051075.1 Deltaproteobacteria bacterium
ATTTCCGCACTGGCAAATGGGTGTAAAACCGACGGCTGGATGATGGGAGCCCGGTGAGCTGAGAGGCTCACGCCGGGTTCTGAGAGGGCCTGGGGGTGAGATTCCCCCGGGCTACTCACCGTGTCCTGGGCTCTGATTCAAAGGAGCATCTTCACGTAGCCTTTGAAAAGATAACCCGGTTCATGCAGGTTATAAGGCTGAAGCTGCATGAACGAAAGACCGTGGTCTTCCCGGCCAAAAGGGGCATGACATTCCTGGGCTTCCGCCTTTACCCGGGGAAGGTGCTGGCAGGAAAGCGGTGCGGCAAACGGTTCAAGGCAAGGCTGAAACAGATGCAGAAGGAGTATGCAAGGGGAGATATTGACCTTAGGGGGATAAAGCAGGTAATTGCCTCTTATAACGGGCACCTGGCCCATGGGGCAACCAAAAAATTGAGGTCCGGGATATTAAACGGGTTCCCGTTTGTAAAGGCAAGCCATGAATAAATGAAGGGGTATCAGATGTAGAAAAGGGCATGTTGAGATGTAGGGTGGATAAGCAAAGCGCATCCACCAGAAAAGGGCATGGTGAGGCAATGAGATGAATAACAGGCGCATCCCCTGGTATTACCTGAACCCCAGGGACGGCACCGAGATGGTGCTCATCCCCGGGGGCTGGTTCTTTATGGGAAACAACGAGGAGGACGACCCGGATGCCTATGGTTCTGAAGCCCCCCGCCACCTCCACTTTGTGAGGCCCTTTTACATGGCCATAACCTGCGTCACCGTTGCCCAGTTCAGGAGGTTCGTGAAGGAGACGGGCCACGATGCCGGAGACGATTGGCGAAAAGACCCTGACGACCACCCTGTGCGCTACGTGAACTGGCACGATGCAATGGCCTACTGCACCTGGGCGGGCTTCAGGCTCCCCACCGAGGCCGAGTGGGAGCTTGCAGCCAGGGGATACAAGGCCCTGAAATACCCCTGGGGGGAGGACTGGGAGAATGGGAGAAGGGTCTGCTGGAGTGGGCAGAAAGGCCCGGGTGGAGCAACGGCCCCGGTCTTTGACCACCCCGAGGGGGCAAGCCCCTTCGGCACCTTCCAGCAGAGCGGAAATCTGTGGGAGTGGTGCGGGGACCTGTATGACAGAGATGTTTACAAGAGATAAGCCAAGGGAGACTTCAGCGCTCCAGGGTCAGATGGTGGCCGTGTTTTGCGCGGCGCCTCGTGGAACCACAACTTCACGAAGTGCTTCCGTGGCGGCTACCGGTTCGACATCATCCCGCAGGGCCGGAATTTCGTCTTCAACGGCCTCCGCTCAGCCAGGACAGTTACCTTATGATTTTTTTACCATTTTACATTTTTCAAAATTTTTGAGGAGGTACGGCCTGAACGCTGCGTACGGCGTCAAGCATGTCTGCAACGTATTGTGGTGGATTGGTGGATGCGCTGCGCTTATCCACCCTACGAATAGCTACGAATAGCGCAAAAAAATAAAGATGTAGGGTGGATAAGCGCAGCGCATCCACCAATACCAAAGTTTATAACGGTCGCGTATCCCTCCGGAAGGTCAAGGGCCGGGATATTGAACGGGTTCCCGTTTGTAAAGGCAAGCCATGGATAAATGAAGGGGCATGATGCAGATGCATATGTAGCATATGTAGAGTGGATAAGCGCAGCGCATCCACCAATACACATCCACCAATAAGATAAATGAGCAATTACCGGAGAGCCTATATACCTGGAGCAGCCTATTTCTTTACGGTGGTCACAAGGCACCGTAAACCCTGGTTTGACCGGGAAGAGCGGGTGGAGATACTCAGGGAGGCATTTCAGAAGACCATGAGCAAAAGGCCTTTCCGCATAGATGCCATTGTGGTGCTTCCTAATCACATCCATTGCATCTGGAAACTGCCGGAAGATGACAAGGATTTTTCCGGGCGTTGGCGTGAGATCAAGAAGATGGTCTCCAGCCGCCTTGATGCCCGGACGAATGAGCGTAACGAGCGTAGTGTGTGGCAAAGGCGGTTCTGGGAACACCTCATCCGGGATGAGAGTGACTGGAGAAATCACGTGGATTACATCCATTACAATCCGGTCAGGCATGGCCTGGTCAGGCGGGTTTCCGACTGGCCGTGGTCATCCTTTGCAAGGGCGGTTGAGCGTGGATGGTACCCTGCGGATTGGGGTGCGACGGAGCCGCCGGCAATTGCCGGCATGGATTTGGAATGATTTTTTTGAAAATACAAGGAAATGGTGGATATCAATTGGTGGATGCGTCGTTGCACTCCTTATCCACCCTACAAATTATTACAAATTACGGATAATCGGAATTATGTAGGGTGGATAAGCGAAGCGCATCCACCAATAAAGGCAATGAAAAAGAAGGGGATACGTCATGGATGAGGCCACGGAAAAGGCCATAAGGCGGCTTGGCAACCGCTTTCCCTTCATGGGAGGATTGATAAGGAAAAGGGCCGCCGAGACCCTGGCAGGGACAGGAGAATCCCATGCGGTCAAGCCCCTTATAACCTGTCTGGAAGACAAAAACCGGAAGGTGGCAAAAGCAGCCTGGTATGCACTTTTGAATCTCTCGGGACCGGCTATGGACCATCTTTGCGCACTGTGGGCAGAGAAACGCGATAAAAGGCTTGAGGCAATCCTCCTCCATGCGGGCTACATTGCCTCAAGACCCCTGGAGCTCAGGTATCTGACATGTCTCAAGCAGAACAGGCTTGATGTACCATCAAAGGCTGATAGTCGCGGGATAGAGTCACTGCTTAAATTGTCAAAGGACGGCGATGTGACAATCTCACAAAATGCAGAAAAGGTGATTCTATCCCTGACCAATCAGGAGGGAATTAATCGCTTCTGCGCACTGTGGGCAGAGAAACGCGATAAAAGGCTTGAGGCAATCCTCCTCCATGCGGGCTACATTGCCTCAAGACCCCTGGAGCTCAGGAGCCTTACTGCCTTCAAAACTGGCAAAAGGCTGCGGGAAAACATCCCGGAGCAGGTCACCCAATCCTGTCTCCTGGACAAAGACAGGGACGTGGTCTTTGCCGCGGTGGATTACGCAATGGATACAGCGGGCAAGACCGCGGAGGCACTTTGGGCTTTTGCCCTCGAGCACCCGGAGGGCCTTGTGGTACGGGTCCTCCATGAGAAAGGCTGGCGGCCCCAGGAGGCCTCAGAACGGGCGATCTTCTATTTTCTTGCCGGGGATCAGGAAGCCTATCACGATATAGATTTTGAGCAGGCGTATCTTCGCTACTGGTACGAGAGTGGCGGTTCCGGGCTGAAAGAGGCCATTGCCTCCCGCATCAGGAAGAGCGGGGATACCAGGCTGCTTGCGGTCTTCAGGACGGAGCGCGGGGCCAGAAAAGGGTCCGTCACAGAAAAAGAGGCGGCACTCCAGGCCGAGATCCTGATGAAAAACAGGGATTATGGAGGCCTGTTCACTCTCCTCCCCTTCTGCAGCTATGAACTGGGAGAAAAGGTCATCAGGTACCTGGAAGATGCGGGCTGGCAGAACCCCGACCCCCATGGCCGGGAGCTTCAGGAAAGGCTCGAGGGCATCCTCTCCGGTAAAAAAGAAAAGGGCCTTCCCCCTTCGTTTGCCATGGCCATATACGAGGATTTCCGCCCCATGTTCATGGGAGACAAGAGGCCTCCCTCCACTGATACCGGGCTCAAGGAATGGCTTGAGGACGGGGATTTCCGAAAGAGGAGCGCGGCCCTTATCACCCTGGCGGAAAAAGGCTCTCCCTTGCTTAAGGATGCGGCCAACAAGGCCTGCGGAGACGCATACTGGCAGGTGAGGATGGCCGCGGCTGCCTGTGAGATGCTGAGACCGGGGACCCTCAGCCCGGCCAACAGGGCCATGCTCGAGGACGATCACTGCCTGTGGGTGGCGGCCCTGCTTAAGATGCCGAAAAGCAGGCGCCTGGCGGAGCTGGGGCCGGCAGGGCTGGAGGAGCTGAGGGAGATGCCTTCCGGGCGGCTTTCTGACCCGGACCACAGGCCGGAGGTACCGGATGACTTTTTCGAAATCTTAAAGGGCCTTGTGCCGACAGGGGAACGGGAGTATCTCCTGACCCTTGGAGAGTTCCTCGGAACCGATATCGTTGTGAGCCACGAGACGGCCTATGAGGCAGGGGCCACGGACGTGGAGATAGAGATGGAGGATTGACAATCATAAAAGGAGGTCTGAGAAATGGAGATACAGGAGGTCCAGTTCATCATAGACACTGAAGGCAGGGTGAGCTTTGAGGTGAGCGGGGTAAAGGGCAGAAGGTGCCTGGACATTACCAGGGACCTCGAGCTTGACCTTGGCGGGGAGGTCCTTTCCAGGGAGGAGACATCGGAGATGTACGAGGAAGAGGCTCAAGAAAAACTCCGCCGCAGGATAACCACGCAGGAGTGATACGCCATGCCCCGTCTCCGCTACCGGAAGATGGCCATAGACTTCGGCACGTCCAACACCATAGTGGCCTTCTGGGAGGAGGAG
>DREN01000102.1 GCA_011051075.1 Deltaproteobacteria bacterium
GAAAAAGATAGTCGAATACGGCCCGGGAGGAGTCGAAAAAGGAGCTTTTCCTGACGCGATCCTTCAGATACCTGGCAGCTACCTGGTGTACAAGCCCTAAGTAAAGGGCGTTCTTCTGCCCGATTCCCCTGATACTCGTAAGCTTTTCCAGGGGAGCGGACAGGACGCCCGAGAGGTTGCCGAATCTCCTCAGGGCCTCGCGGGCCGGCATCTTCTGGTCCCCCCTGGGGGTGCCCAGGGTGAGGAGAAATTCAATCACCTCCTCATCGCTGAACTGCCCCAGGCCCCCCTTCAGGAACCGCTGCCGCAGCCTTTCACGATGGCCCTCTCCCCTCCTCTGCCACTCTTTTTTTTCCATTCCGTGCACCGAATCGGTGATATGTATGCCCCCGGACTGGCCGGAGCCGCAAAGGTAATGCTCACAGCCTTATGAAACCCGGCGCCAAAGTACCGCCGCCTGCGGGATTCAGCCCCTGAAACTCCGATTCCGGTCCTGCTGGCAGGAGTTTTCCCCGGTCATTATCCCATGTTCGGACTCTACCAGACACGGGGAAAAAATCAAGGGCCAAGGTTGATGAGGCAGGGCTCCGTCATACTTGCTGATAACAGCTTGAAATTATGTTGGTATGGACGGCCTTTAAAATTTTAGCGCAAAGGCGCAAAGCACGCAAAGAACAAAAGGAAAAGCTTAGCGACTTTGCGCCTTTGCGTGAGATTACCTTCTCTTCAACTTGCGTGATATCAGCACATTCGCGTCGACTTTGACGTTTCCCTGCCCAAACTTACCCTTGACCATCCAGCGCCCATCTCTTATACTCCGTTGACCAGATTTACCAGTCCCCGGCGGAGGAATATGGATTTCCCTTTCAAATTGAGAATTATCAGAGTGATACCGACCATCATAACCGCTCTCTTTCTGGTCTTTGCAGGCTGTGTAACAGACTCCAGGAACATAAGGCCCGCGGGAACATCCCCTGAGGAGGGTTCTACTGCCCCGGAACCAGCCAATCTATTCCCACCCAACACAGAAAAAGAGATATCCGTTGCCCATGTGAAGCTCCGTGAGCAGCCTGGTCCCCAGGCAGTACCCGAGGTGAAAGAACCACTTCCTCCCGTAAAGGAGAGGGAGGCTCGGGCCCCGGCGCCCGAGACAAAAACAGCCCAGGAACTGCTCGATTCGGCCCTGGCCTTCTGTAATGCCTCCAACGACTTCTGGGAACGTGGAGACCTGGATAACGCCGTTTCGGCCCTTGATCAGGCCTACTCGCTCATACTCCGGATAAGGCCCGATGAACCCCCTGAGATCCTCCAGCAGAGGGACGACTTACGCATAACCATATCCAAGAGGATCATGCAGGTCTATTCCTCCCGGTTCACCGTTGTGAACGGATTTCACAAGGCCATTCCCCTGGACATGAACCAGCACGTGAGGAAGGCCCTCCAGGTATTTAAAGGCAGGGAGAGGAAATTCTTCCTGAGTGCCTACCGCCGTTCAGGCAGGTACCGGCCTGCCATTGTGAAGGCCCTCAGGGAGGCGGGCCTTCCAGAGGAACTTTCCTGGCTTCCACTTATTGAGAGCGGGTTCAGGGTAAAGGCCCTTTCACGGGCCAGGGCCCTGGGCATGTGGCAGTTCATAGCGTCCACCGGCTATAAATACGGGCTTAAGCGGGACCGTTGGGTGGATGAAAGGATGGACCCTGAGAAATCAACCGCGGCCGCCGTCGCCTATCTGAAGGAGCTGCACCAGATCTTCGGGGACTGGGAGACGGTCCTTGCCGCCTATAACTGTGGGGAAGGGAGGGTCCTGAGATGTATAAAAACACAGAGGATCAACTACCTGGACCATTTCTGGGACCTCTATGAGAAACTCCCCACAGAGACCGCCTTTTATGTGCCCAAGTTCCTGGCCGTGCTGCACATCCTGAACGATCCCGATGCCCACGGGTTTGTCCTTCCCCCCGTGGACAGGGAGATGGCCACCGAAACGGTTACCATAGACAAACAGGTCGCCCTAAAGGCCGTGGCCAGGCATATTGGCGTGTCTTACGGGGTCATGAAGGAGCTGAACCCGGCCCTCAGGCGTAACTCAACCCCGCCCAGGCCCTATGCACTGCGGGTACCAGCGGGAAAGGGCAGGGTGCTTCTGGCGAAACTGGACAGGATTCCACGGTGGAATCCCCCGGTGCCGGCCTATGTGATCCACAGGGTCAGAAGGGGAGAAACCCTCTCCGGAATCGCCCGGAAATACGGAACCAGCGTCAGGGCCATCGTGTCTCTGAACCACCTGAAAAGCAGCAGATATATAAAGGCGGGCTGGAAGTTGAAGGTTCCCACCAGGGTAAGCCACGCCTATGTGAGTCGCACCTCTTTAAAGCCCCCCCCTCCAAAAAGGGTAAGCAGGCCGGCGGGAAAGGCCGCTCCTGCCACCTATGTGGTTAGGAAAGGCGACTCCCTCTGGAAGATCGCCAACAGGTTTAACACCACAACAAAGACCATACAGGCCTTGAACGGATTGCGCGGCACCCGCCTGAGTATCGGACAGGTGCTCGTTATCTCCAGGGCCTCCTCATCCGAGTACGCTGTGGTG
This sequence comes from Deltaproteobacteria bacterium, assembly GCA_011051075.1. Taxonomy (GTDB): domain Bacteria; phylum Desulfobacterota; class DSM-4660; order Desulfatiglandales; family Desulfatiglandaceae; genus Desulfacyla. The sequence goes on from DREN01000102.1 coordinate 2,588, forward strand.
GGGACCGCAAAATATACGGTCAGGAAGGGGGATTCCCCCTACACCATCGCCCAGAAACATCAGATGGACCTGGCGGATCTGCTCCGGATGAACAGGTTGACACCCCGCAGTACCATATTCCCGGGCCAGATATTACTGGTCAAGGCCAAATGACCTCGGGCCTTCCTCCCCTACTTCCTCCAGTAGGCCGGTGCCAGGAGGGCGATAACAGTATAGATCTCCAGTCGGCCCAAAAGCATACATAAGACCAGTACCCACTTGCCCAGCAGGGGAACCCCCGCGTAATTTCCAGTGGGTCCCACCGTTCCAAGCCCGGGACCTATGTTCCCCAGGGACGCGGCTACCGAGGCAAGGGATGAGATGAGGTCAAGTCCCAGGGCCGCCATTATGAGAGTTGCCGCCACAAAGATGCCGATGTAGAGGGTAAAGAAGCCCCAGATGCTGCTCAGGATTTCCCCGGGTACGGGACGGCCGTTGAGTTTCAGGGTTGTCACCGCACGGGGGTGGATGACCTGGAAGATCTGCTGATAGCCGTGCCGCGCCAGCAGCATGATACGCATGATCTTTATGCCCCCTCCGGTGGAACCGGCCATTGCGCCAAAGAACATGGAAACCAGCAGGATGAGCTGCGACAGGGCCGGCCATGTGGCATAATCTGCCGTAACAAAACCGGTGGTGGTTATGATCGAACTTACCTGGAAGGCGGCATGACGGAAGGCCTGGGCAATGGAGCTGTAAACCGTGCCGTGGATGTTGAGAGTGATCATTATGATAAAGGCAGCCACCAGCACGAGGAACACCCTGCACTCCGAATCCCTGCCGAATATGTTCAGGTCCCCCTTTATGAGCCGGTAGTGGAGGGAGAAGTTGATCCCGGCCAGGACCATGAACAGGATGAAAACAAAGTCGAAGTATACGCTGTTGTAGTCTGCTATGCTGCCATTTCTTATTGAAAACCCGCCCGTTGGCATGGTGCAGAAGGCGTTGCATATGGAGTCAAAGACAGGCATCCCCCCCGCCATGAGGAGAAGGATTTCCACACAGGTAAAAAGGAGATAGACCTTCCAGAGGGTCTTTGCGGTTTCAGAAATCCTCGGCTTGAGTTTGTCAACCACGGGGCTGGGCACTTCAGCCTTGTAGAGCTGCATTCCGCCAATCCCAAGAAAGGGGAGAATGGCGATGGAAAGCACGATGATACCCATTCCACCCAGCCACTGGGTGAGACTTCTCCAGAAAAGTATCCCTTCCGGCAGGGACTCGATATGGTTCAAAATACTGGCCCCAGTTGTTGTGAAGCCGGACATGGATTCAAAAAAGGCGTCGGTGAAATCTGGAATGGCCCCGGACAGTATATAGGGGAGTGTGCCGAAAAGAGCGGCCATGACCCAGCCCAGGGTCACAATGGCAAGGCCGTCTCTGGAGCTGAAGTGCCTGGTCTCAGGGTTCCTCGTGCAGATTATGAGGATGAGGCCTGTGAGGGATGTGATAAAGAGGGAGAGGGAGAGCCCGTAAATGCTCGTGTCTCTGAAGATGAAGGCTACTACCAGGGGCCCGGCCATGGAGAGCCCTAAGAAGAGGATCAAGATCCCCGTAAACCGCGTGATGATCCGGGCATGCATCAGAAGTATTCCAGCTTGACGGTAAGCAGCTTTTTCAGCTTGGGGACCACTTCCTGGAGGGCGAATATGATCAGATGGTCTTTGGGCCTGATGACACTGTTACCCTGCGGAATGATGATCAGGTCTTCACGGACAATGGCCCCCACGATGGCCCCTTTGGGCATTCTTACCTTGGAAAGGGGTATGTTGACAATGCCTGAGGTTTCAAGGGCCTCGGCCTCGATGGCCTCGGCCAGTTCCCCCTTCAGGGGCGCCACGGAAATGATTTTTC
>DREN01000448.1 GCA_011051075.1 Deltaproteobacteria bacterium
AGGCCGAGAAGATGTTCGAAATGACAAGGGAGCTGGTGAAGATCCTTGGGATCGACCCGGGAAGGCTCAGACTGGAATGGATCTCCTCTGCCGAGGGGACACGCTTTGCCGAGGTCGCAACGGGGTTTACGGACCAGGTCAGGGCATTGGGCCCGTCAACGTTGAAAAGGGCGGCGTAACTTTCCGCCGAACACCGGATCAACCCTTTTCGAACCAAAGGAATAGAGTTTCAGATAATGATTTTGGCAAGGCCAGAGGGAGGAATCGGAGTAAGTCGTACCCATAGTACGTCGTCGACGATTCCGACCGATAACGCAGTCCAAAATCTGTATCTGGAAGTCTAAAGTTTAATCGAGGAGAAGAATAGTGAACAGAGATATTGTCGTTATCGGAGGCGGCATAGCTGGGATACAATCCTCACTGGACCTGGCGGAAATGGGCTTCAAGGTCTATCTCGTGGAAAAACTTCCCAGTATCGGCGGCAAGATGGCCCAGTTGGACAAGACCTTTCCCACCAACGACTGCGCCATCTGAATACTCTCGCCAAAGATGCTGGATGTCGGTCGACATCCCAATATTGAGCTTATGGCCTACTCTGAGGTGGACAAGGTGGAGGGTGAGGCAGGGGCCTTCAAGGTCACGGTGAGGAGAAAGGCCCGCTACGTGGATGAAGACAGGTGCACGGGCTGCGGGGCCTGCGCTGAAAAATGCCCCACGGTGGTATCAGACGCCTTTAACGAAGGCCTGGGACAGCGCAGGGCCGTATATAGCTGGTTCGCCCAGGGCATACCCTCCACCCACACCATCGACGCGGATCACTGCCGACAGTTGAACGGGAAAAAGTGCGGTATCTGCAAGAAGGTCTGTCAGGCCGACGCAATCGATTTCGAACAGCAGGACAGGTTCATCGATATCGATGCGGGCGCCATCATCGTTGCCAGCGGCTACGATGTGTTTGACGCCTCACGGATCCCCGAATACCAGTACCGGCAGATCCCCAACGTGATTACGGCCATTGAGTTTGAGAGGCTTCTGAGCGCCAGCGGACCTACCTCGGGACACCTTCACAGGCCCTCTGACCTGGCCGTTGAGGAAGAGATAAAGGGGCTTGAGAAAAAGGCTGCTAAGGCCCTCAAGATGCTTGGCAAGTTTGAAAAGAAATATGAAAAGGGGTCTGAGGAGTTCTACCTGGAGTACCGGGACGGCAAGTACGAAGGTGATGAGGATCGCAGGAAATGGGCAGAGAAGTATGAGGCATATCTGGCCGTTTCAGGGCCCCTCGAGGAAATGAAAAAGGAGGCCGAGGCCTTTGATGTGGCAAAGAGACTGGCCTTTGTTCAATGTGTGGGCTCACGGGACTTCAGGTTCTACCCGTTCTGCTCAGGGTACTGCTGCATGCATTCCATCAAGGAGGCGATCATCGCCAACGAACATGAACCGGAAACCACCTCTGTCATATTCGGGATGGATATCCGGGCGGTGGGAAAGGGTTTCGAGGAGTACAAGATCAGGGGGGGCAACCAGTCCGGGATCAGCTATATACGCGGAAGGGTAGCGGAGATCGTGGAGGGTCCGGGCCACAACCCGGTTGTGGTCTATGAAGACACCAGGGAGAGGAAGGTCATGGAGCAGGCATTTGACATGGTGATCCTTGCCACGGCCTGCGCTCCAAGCCGCGACGTTGAGGGGCTTGCGGAAATTTTGGGCATTGAGATCAACAGGTTCGGTTTCTTTCAGACCGGAACTTCACAGCCCCTGGACACCACCCGCCCGGGCATATTCACCTGCGGTTGCGCCCACGGTCCAATGGATATTCCGGAGTCCGTGGCCCAGGCCAGCGGGGCGGCCGCCCGGGCCGCACAGATCCTGACCGACTCCCGGATGCGGAAGGCGTCATAAATATTTCTGATTGATGACCGATGATTGTTGATTTAAGGACGTTAGGGGATGCTGCCAACCATCAGATTTGCTGACCTCTAATTTCTGTCTTCACGGTAACTCCGTGAAAACTGGCTGTTACCCTACTTCTGAGATATGCAGCCTCGGATCGGATCTGAAAGAACAGAAGGAAGCTCGAATATGGAGATGGACTAAAAATGAGCAAAAAAAAACCTCAGGAAGAAGAGATGCGGATCGGCGTATTCATCTGTGACTGCGGCTCCAACATCGCCGGACACCTGGACTGCGCGGCGGTCACGGAATACGGGTCTAACCTCCCGGGAGTCGTGTATGCCAAGGAAAACCTCTACACCTGTTCCGAGGCGGGGATCGTAGAGATTCAGAAAGGCATCAAGGACCATAACCTCAACCGGGTGGTGGTGGCATCCTGCTCGCCACGGACGCACCAGCCCCTCTTTCAGAGCTCCTGTGCCGCGGCAGGCCTGAATCCGTACCTGTTTGAGATGGTAAATATCAGGGATCAGTGCTCCTGGGTTCATATGCAGGAAAGGGACCGGGCCACTGAAAAGGCGAAGGACCTGGTGAGGATGGGCGTGTCTAAGGCCGCCTTTCTGGAACCTCAGGACGATATTGAGGCATCCCTTATCCCGAGGGTTCTTGTAATCGGGGCAGGCGTGGCAGGACTCTCCGCCGCAGAGACCATGGCGGATATGGGCCTGGAAGTGGTCCTCGTGGAGAAAGAGGCCGAACCCGGGGGCCTGCTTAACGATCTATACCGTCTTTCACCCTATGGGGAGAACTCCTCAGAACGTATCGGCGAGATCATCAAGGCGGTCAGTTCCAAACCTAACGTGACCCTCTATACAGGCTCCCGGGTGGAAGATATCGGCGGGTACATTTGGGATGTCGATATTACCGTCCGCCAGGGCGGGGGCGAAACTGTTAAGGAAAAGGTGGGCTGCGTAGTGGTGGCGACGGGGGCCGTTCCCCTGACACCGGAGGGCCTCTACGGGTATAACGGCAGAGATGTAATCACCCAGATGGAACTGGAGGAGAGACTCTTGAAGGGAGAGGTGGAAGCAAAGGGTATTGTCATGATCCAGTGCGCCGGGGCCCGATCGCCTGAGAGGGAATACTGCTCGAGGATATGCTGCCAGACCGCGGTGAAAAACGCCAGGCTGCTCAGGGAACAGTCACCCGAGACCCGTGTGCATATCCTTTACAGGGACATGCAGATGTACGGCACGGAAAACGAACAGATGCTCTGGGATGCCAGGGGCGAGGGTGTCAGATTCGACGTGTTTTTACCGGACCGGCCCCCCGAGGTGGGGGAGGGCAAAGTGAGGTTTTATCAGCCCCTCACAGGAGAAAGGGTTGAGATCCCCTGTGAGCTTACGGTGTTGTCCACACCCCTGGTGCCCAGGGAGGATTCGGCCTCCCTGTCTCAGCTCCTGAGGGTGCCCGTAGACCAGAACGGGTTCTTCCTTGAGGCCCACGCCAAGCTGAGGCCCCTTGATTTTGCCACGGACGGGATCTTTGTGTGCGGCTCTGCCAGATATCCGGCAAACGTGGAAGAGGCACGATCCCAGGGCCTGGGCGTATCTTCGAGGATCGCCACCATCCTGTTTAAAGAGAAACTCGTTACAAGCGCCATTGTGGCAGAGATCGATCCTGCCACGTGCGTTGGCTGCATGGGATGCATGGAAATGTGCCCCTACGGTGCCATCGATTACCTGCCTGAGGAAGGAGTCTGCCGGGTAAACAGGATACTCTGCAAAGGCTGTGGATGCTGCGCCTCCACCTGCCCGTCCCAGAGCGCCATGCTAAAAGGATTCAAGCCTAATCAGCTCCTGGCACAGATAAGGGCGGTTTGAGCCAGGATGCAGGAGGAGACTTAATGACTGAAGACGCTTTCGAACCTAAGATCATATCTTTTTTGTGCACGTGGTGAGCATACGCCGCTGCTGACCTGGCTGGGGTCAGTCGGTTGCAGTACCCGACTAATATTCGGACCGTCCGGGTAATGTGTTCTGCCAGTGTGTCCCCCCACCATATCCTGAGGGCCTTTCAACAGGGGGTGGACGGCGTATTCGTGGGCGGGTGACACCTGGGCGACTGCCATTACCTGTACGGTATTTACGCCACAGACAAGAGGGTTCGTTTTCTCAGGGGGTTGCTGGCCTTCAGCGGGATCGGAGAGGAGCGCCTCCGTTCCAGGTGGATATCTTCGGCAGAAGGCCCGGAATTCGCCCAGGAGATCAGGGACTTTATTGAGGCCCTTCGGGAACTGGGCCCCTCGCCCCTGAGAGAGAAAGAGGAAATGCTAAGGGCGGCTTAAGCCGTCATCAGATGTGGATCTTTAATTCCTCTCACGCAAAGCCGCAAACTCCGCAAAGAAAAGCGGGGTACGAAGTTGCTCAGAGCCTTCGCGTCTTTGAATGAGAACTTATCCGCTCGGGTCTGTCCGCCCACGGCGGATTTATCCGGGTTAGGCTATTAAGATGAAAGAAAAAGTAAAGGAAAAGGTTGGAGATCTCCTTGAATCCGGTCAGATCAAGGGTTTTTTAGGCCTCAGC
>DREN01000251.1 GCA_011051075.1 Deltaproteobacteria bacterium
GGATCCGGTGCCTGGTGAAGCGGCAGACTCCTTGGAGTCACTTGATTGTGACTTCGAAACACTCGAGGATGTCCAAGGACCTGCCAGAGACAGCTCAACAGAGGTTTCCCGGGAAGACCCCTCACACGTTGCTGCCGATACTGAGAGGGAGGAGCAGGACCATGTGCCAGGCCCCGGCGCCATGGCCGAAATCCCCACGGAAAGGCTTGAGAGTATTGTGGCCGAGACTGTCAGGGATGTGGTGGAGAGGGTGGTCAGAGAAACCATGTCCGAGGTTGCTGAAAAGGTGATCAAGGAGGCCATTGAAGGCCTGAAACAGAGTCTTGAACCACCGCCTCCGTAGCCGTTGCCTCAAGCGGTTTCATTGAAACCCCCGCATAGATGAGTATGCAGACCTGGTCAAGAAGGCAGGTCCCCGCCAGGAGCAGATCCCTTTTTGCCTTGAGTTTCATTTGACTTTTGAGTTTTTGCGTCTGATATTGTCGTCCGTACATCCGGCTCAACCTTTGCTGCATCTGAGTTTCTGACGGGCGGCGGCCCGGGTCCCGTAAAGGTCCGGGGCAGAGGACGTGGAGCTTGTATATCCCCCATAGGAGCGTTTAACAGATGAAAACCGAACCCATTGCCAAGAGTTACGAACCAGGAGATGTTGAACACAAATGGTACGAGTACTGGGAAACAAACGGCCTGTTCAAGCCCGAGGCTCCGTCTCACAAGATGCCCTACTGCATAGTAATTCCTCCTCCCAATGTCACCGGGACCCTCCACATGGGGCACGCCCTGAACAACACCCTTCAAGACATCCTCTGCCGGTTCAAGAGGATGAAGGGGTTTAATGTCCTGTGGCAACCGGGCACAGACCACGCCGGCATTGCCACCCAGAACGTGGTGGAAAAGGATCTGGCGGCCAGGGATACGGACCGGCACGCGGTGGGAAGGGATCGTTTCATCCAACTGGTCTGGGAGTGGCGGGAGAAGTACGGCGGGATGATAATCAATCAGCTCAGGAGACTGGGGTGCTCCTGTGACTGGAGCAGGGAACGTTTTACCATGGATGAGGGCCTGTCCAGGGCGGTAAGGGAGGTCTTTGTCCGCCTCTACGACGAAGGGCATATCTATCGCGGTGACTATATCATAAACTGGTGCCCCAGGTGCCACACGGCCCTGGCCGAGATCGAGGTGGAGCACAGGGACAAGGATAGCCTCCTCTACTATATCCGCTATCCTTTCAAGGAGGGAGAGGGTCATCTTACGGTTGCCACCACCCGGCCGGAGACCCTTCTGGGAGACACTGCCGTGGCCGTGAACCCCGAGGACGGTCGCTACAAGGCCCTGTCAGATCCCCACGTGATTCTCCCCATTCTCAACAGGCCTATCCCGGTCATATTCGACAGGTACGTGGACATGGAGTTCGGCACCGGGGCCCTCAAGATCACCCCGGCCCACGATCCCAATGACTTTGAAATAGGAAATAACCACCATCTTGAGCGGATCAGGGTAATAGATGAAAACGGCATGATGAACGAATTGGCCGGACCCTACAAGGGGCTTGACAGGTTTGAATGCCGGGAACAGATAGTAAAAGACCTGGAGAATGAAGGGCTTCTGGAAAAAATAGAGCCCTACCAGAACGCGGTCGGACACTGCTACCGCTGCAGAACCATGATTGAGCCCCTCCTTTCAAAGCAGTGGTTTGTGAGCACAGGCCCCCTTGCCAGGGAGGCTTCCAGGGCTGTGAGGGAGGGTAGAACCAGGATCTTCCCCTCCAACTGGGAGGGGGTATACTTTGAGTGGATGGATAGCATCAAAGACTGGTGTATTTCCAGGCAGATCTGGTGGGGCCATCGCATACCTGCGTGGTACTGTGAGGAGTGCGGCGAGGTGCACGTGGCCAAGGAAGCGCCTGAGAACTGCAGGGCCTGCAAGGGCCGGGACCTGGTTCAGGAAACAGACGTGCTTGACACATGGTTCAGTTCGGCCCTGTGGCCCTTTTCCACCCTGGGCTGGCCTGACTCGACCCGGGAACTTGAGACCTTCTACCCCACCTCGGCCCTTGTTACGGGCTTTGACATCCTCTTTTTCTGGGTGGCCCGCATGATGATGATGGGGATACATTTCATGGGGGATGTACCCTTCAGGGATGTGTATATTCATGCCCTGGTCAGGGACGCTGAAGGAAAAAAGATGAGTAAATCAAAGGGGAACGTCATCGACCCCCTCGAGGTCATGGACCGGTTCGGCACAGACGCCTTCCGGTTCACCCTGTCGGCCCTGGCTGCCCAGGGGAGGGACATTAAGCTCTCTGAAGAGACGATCCTGGGCTATCGCCATTTTGTGAACAAGATATGGAACGCCGCCCGCTTTGTCCTTATGAACGTGGACCAGGAGCGCCCGCTGGAGAGGGGTAAGAGGAGCTACTCCCTTGCGGACCGGTGGATCCTCACGAGGTTGGGTCAGGTAAGCGAAGATGTGGCCCGGGCCATAGACGTCTATCAGTTTAACGAGGCCGCAGGTCACTGCTATCAGTTCGTCTGGCACGAGTTGTGTGACTGGTACCTTGAGATGGCCAAGCAGGAACTTTACGGCGGGGACGGGGTCTCAAAAGAAACCGCCAAAGCCGTTGTTCTGGAGGCCATTATGGCGGCCCTGAAGATGCTGCACCCGTTCATGCCCTTTGTAACCGAGGAGATATGGCAGCGTCTCCCGGGCACCCAGGGGAGTATCATGACCGCCGGTTTTCCCGAGTCTTCCGATTTTTTAAGGGATGAAGAGGCCCTAAGGGAGATGGATCTGGTGATGGGAGTCATAACGGCCGTACGTAACATTCGCGGGGAGATGAACATACCTCCGTCAAAAATGGTGAGCTTGATCATAGATGCGGGAGGTCATGGGAACCAGGGTATCCTGGGACACAACCTGGCCTACATCAAGACCCTCGCCAAAGCGGATGAGGTATCCATAGGTTCAGGACTTTCCAAGCCGGACAAGTCCGCAACGGCCATGTTTCAGGAGATATCGGTCCACGTGCTCTTAGAGGGGTTGATAGACTTCGGCGAGGAACAGAAAAGGCTTAGAAAGACCATCGACAAGACCGAAAGGGAGGTGGAGGGTTTGAACAGAAAGCTCTCCAACCGGGGATTTCTGGACAAGGCACCGCCGGAGATCGTGGCAGATGTGAGGGTCAGGTCTGAGGGCCTCTTTACAAAACTCTCAAAACTCAAACAGAACCTGTCGTTTTTAGAGGGCATTGACCATGGTTGAAAGGACTCGCAGGTTCCCGCTGATTCAGGGTCTCTCCCCCATGGCGGCACGTATGATCAGGATGGCCATCGAGGAGGACCTGGGGTCCGGGGATGTGACCACAGGGGCCGTCATAGACCCTCAGGTGAAGGGAGAGGCCCACCTTGTTGCCCGTGAGGAATCGGTCCTTGCCGGTATGTGGGTCTTTAAGAGCGTTTTTCTGGAGGTGGAACCTGAAACTGAATTCGAGGACCTATATGTGGACGGGGACCTGGTCTCCGCTGACCAAAGGGTCTGCCTCATACGGGGGCGGTTGACCGCAATATTACAGGGGGAGAGGACCGCCCTCAATTTTCTCCAGCGCATGAGCGGAATCGCCACCTTTACGCGCCTGTTCGTGGAAAGGGTAAAGGGGGTCAGGATCCTTGACACCAGGAAAACCGCGCCCGGTCTCAGATTGTTTGACAAATATGCGGTAAGGATGGGCGGGGGCTTCAACCACCGGTTCGGCCTGTCTGACGGAATACTCATAAAGGACAATCACATTGCCGGTGCCGGCTCCATTTCAGAGGCCATCAGGCTTGCCAGGAAAAAGGCCCCCCACACCTTGAAGATCGAGGTGGAGGTGGAGGACCTGGACGGGGTCGAAGAGGCCTGCCGTACGGGCGCCGACGCCATTCTCCTGGACAACATGTCCCCCGGGGAAATGAAAAAGGCGGTGGAACTGGTAAACGGCCGGGCCTTGACCGAGGCGTCGGGCGGCATCACACTGGATACGGTTGGGGATGTGGCAGAGACCGGTGTGGATATGATCTCCATCGGGGGCCTTACCCATTCGGCCAGGGCCGCCGACTTCAGTCTCGAAATCAGGCCTGGATGAAAAACCGATGGAAACCCCTGCGGTTGAAATGAAGGGTGTGTGGTTCTCCTATGACAGGACCACTGTTCTCAAGGATGTGACCCTCACACTGAAGCAGGGAGATTTCTTGGGGATAATCGGGCCCAACGGTGGGGGCAAGACAACGATCCTCAAGCTTCTCTTAGGGGTACTCAAACCGGACAGGGGGACCATCAGAATCCTCGGTGAGGCCCCCCACGACGTCAATCACAGGATCGGGTACGTACCTCAGAATACCGATCTGAACATCACCTTTCCCATCTCGGTCATGGAAGTGGCCATGATGGGAAGGCTGTCCCGGTCCCGCATCGGGA
>DREN01000213.1 GCA_011051075.1 Deltaproteobacteria bacterium
ATTCGGGGGGCCTACCGGTACAAGATCGAAAAGACAATGGCCGCGGCCGCCTTTGCAGAGGCCGGAGAGTTTGACACGGCCAAGGAGATCGTAAAGGACTCGCAGGCGTTCAAGACTACAGGCGAGCTGTTTGAAGAGAAAGAGTAGAACCGTTACGGAATCAGAGTGAGAAAACCCGGCAATGGTGAGCTGCCATGATAACCCGCCCCGGGCATAACCGGTTATCCAGAAAAATTCCCGGCGTGGAGCGGTAAGGAAATAGAATGCTGCGCCAGGGAGTTCAGCCTGACCCGGTCGGGATGGCCATCGAACTGACAGAGAAAATATCCCTGCGCCTGGGAGAGCTCCAATCCGCGGCTGACCGGCTGTCCCGTATCCTGGAGAGAGAGCGGGAGAGAACGGGGGAAGATGCCCCGAGGATCGATAAGGTCATGGTCAGTATCGAAAGGCATACCCGCCTTCTTTCCGGCAAGGTACGGGTGGTCAACCGGTTTTTCCGAAGGATCGGCCAGGCTTCTTCCCTCTTTGATCTGAAAGAGCTCATTGAGGAGGCGGCGCTCTTTTCAGCCCGCCTTGCACATCTGAAAAGGATTGCTGTAACCGTTCAAACCGACGAAGACCTGCCCAAATTCCGGAGCAACCCGGCGGGACTTCATTTCCTGGTTTCAGGGATAATGGCCCGGATACTGACGGGAATGAGGGAAGGGGGCACTCTCCTTGTGAAAGGGGTCGAGCAGGATGGAAGAGCACTTATCCAGGTGGAAGGAAAAGGCCAATGGAAAGAAGGTTTCACCGAGGCGGTAGAGGTGGACGATCTATTCAGGCCCGTTGCAGGCGAGATACCCGTTGAACGCGGAGTCGTCTTGTCATCTGAAACAGAGGGGCTCTCAGTGAAAAGGGTATCCCTCTTCCTGGATGTCACCACCGACCGGTCCCCAACAACGACGTAGAAAATGGGATTACTGAATACGTTCAAACCGAACTTCTGGGAGCACAGGGACATGGCGCCCCTTCCCTACAGGCGCACGTGCCAGTTTCGCCGCCTCTGGTACGGCGTTATTTCCCTCACCTCGGTGGTTGCCCTCTTCCCACTGATATTTCTGGCCGTGATCGACTACAGGGCCACGCAGCACGACCTTGAATCTGAAATCCTTCTCCGCACCTCACGGCTGGTCTCCAACACCCGAAGGACCATCTCCTACTTCCTCGAAGAACGCAAATCCGCCCTGGACTTCATAATACACGACAACAGTTTTGAACAGTGCGCGGATCCCGGCAGGCTGGCGAGTATCCTGGACAGACTGAAACAAACCTTTGGAGGATTTATCGACCTGGGATTGATAGATCCTCTGGGCATTCAGAGGGTCTACGTGGGGCCCTACGGTCTCACGGGAAAGGACTACAGCGTACAGGAATGGTACCGGGAGGTGGTCACTCAGGGGACGTACATAAGCGACATCTTCTTAGGCTACCGCAATATACCTCACCTGGTTGTCGCCGTAAAGTACGCGTCTGAAAGCGGCTCGTACTGTGTACTCAGGGCCACCCTGGACACCAAGAAGTTCAATAAACTCCTGTCAAACCTTGAAATGGCCGGCGAAGGAGACGCCTTTATCATAAACCATCAGGGCATTCTCCAGACCCCGTCGCGTTTTCACGGAAAGGTCTTTGAGAAGATCTCCCTGCCCATACCGAAGTACGCCCCCAAGACCCGGGTCTATGAGTGGGAAACACCTGAGGGTACCGAGCTTATCATCGGTTACAGGTACATAAAGGACAGCCCGTTTATCCTGATGGTGACCAAGCAGAAGTCGGAACTCATGAAACCCTGGTACAACACCCGAAAGAAACTGATCGGGTTCCTGGTCATCAGCATGGTTATTATCCTCATGGTCATCTTCGGGGGCACTACCTATATGGTCAACAGGATATATACGGCGGACCAGAAGCTGATAATGACGCTCCATCAGGTTGAATACTCCAACAAAATGGCCTCCCTCGGCCGGCTGGCAGCGGGCGTGGCCCACGAGATAAACAACCCCCTTGCCATCATTAACGAGAAGGCGGGGCTTATCAAAGACCTTCTTACCTTTAAGAAAGAGTACGCACAGGACCATACCCTGTCCGCCGCCATAGAGGTAATTCTCTCATCGGTGAAACGCTGCGGCAGGATAACCAAGAGGCTCTTGGGTTTTGCCAGACACATGGACGTAAGCATCCAGTCGATCCATGTGGGTGAAATGGTCAGTGAGGTTCTGGAATTCCTGCACAAGGAGGCCGAATACAGGGCTATCACCATTTCGCTCGACATCTCCGATGATATACCCCAGATCGAAACAGACGCGGGCAAGCTTCAGCAGATACTGCTAAATATCATTAACAACGCCTTTGCGGCCATGGAAAAGGGCGGAAATCTTGAAATCTCAGCCGGCATGTCAGGAGACGACAGGGTCTCCATTACCATAACCGACGACGGTTGCGGTATTTCTCAAGCAAATCTCAAACAGATCTTCGAACCCTTTTTTTCCACAAAGACCCTTGCGGGAGGAACGGGGCTCGGGTTGTCCATCACCTACGGCCTTGTTCAGGAACTGGGGGGATCCATCGATGTGAAAAGCGAGGAGGGAAAAGGCACTGCCTTTACCGTTACCTTGCCCCTTGCAATGGGATAAGAGGAGAAGACCATACCATGCGAGTACTCTTGGTAGACGACGAAAGTGAGTTGGTGAGCACCCTGGCGGAACGCCTCGCCATCAGGGGTATCCAGGCAGACTGGGTCACGGAGGCTGAAGACGCACTGAGGATGGCCGAGGCCAACTGCTACGACGTGGCCGTGCTGGATATACGGCTTCCCGGCATGAGCGGACTCGATCTTCAGAACATAATGAAGTCAAAATGTCCCGACCTGAAGTTCATATTTATGACCGGGCACGGCTCACAGGGCGATTTCCAGGCCGGTACCACCGAGGCGGGCCCTGACTACTACCTGGTAAAGCCGGTCAGCATTGAGGAGCTTATGGAGAAAATGAACAAGCTTACCTCCGAATCGGGAGATCCGGAATGAACCCCGGACTGGGCATCAGAGAGGGCGCGGCCCTTCATTTTTTTGGAAAGATGAGTGCCTCCATATCCCATGAGATAAAGAACGTCCTTGCCATTATCAATGAAAACGCGGGGCTTTTGGAGGACTACAACCTCATGGCTGAGAGGGGCTCTCCGGTGGGGCCGGGGAGGCTGAAGGCTTTAGCTGACACGATCATGGCGCAGATCAGAAGGGCGGACGCGATCGTGAAAAACATGAACAGGTTCGCCCACAGCGTGGACGAGGAGAAGAGGGCCTTTGATGTTGGAGATATACTTGAACTTGTCGTGGCCCTTTCATCCAGGTTTGCCTCGGTGCGAGGCGTGGAGCTGAAGATGCGGCCTCGGTCAGAACGCCTGTCCGTGGTATCGTACCCTTTTTTTCTCGCGAACCTCCTGTGGCTTGCCCTCGATTTTGCAATGGGCGAAGTGGGAAAGGGTAAGACAGTGGAGCTTGTTGCAGAAAAGAGCGGTGAGGGTGTTGTCATCAGGCTGACCCGGTTGGAGGCCCTGGAAAACAGTCCCGATGCCGGGTTCCCCGGCGAAAGGGAGGATGCTTTGCTCCAGACCCTTGGAGCCGGGCTTTCAGTGGACCATGGAGAGGGCAGGGTAACCATAGAGCTGCCGGCCGAGATTGGCCCATGAACGGGCGGTTGACCGATTGGCCTTGGATGCTCCGGCTGAACTGGAGAGAGAAGACGATCCACCATGAATGAGAAGGTATTGCTCCTTGACGATGAAGAGGATTTTCTGGAGGCCATGTCCCAGCGAATGGGGGCAAGGGGAATGGAAGTAAGAACCACCACTTACCCCAACGAGGCCCTGAAGATGGCTGAAGAAGAACCGTTCGACGCCGTTGTAATGGATCTTATGCTGCCCGAGATGGACGGTCTTCAGGTCCTGCAGGAGTTAAGGCGGATAAACCCTCGCCTCCGGGTCATCCTTCTTACCGGATATGCAACCGCGGAGAAAAGGGCGGAGGCCAAAAACCTGGGGGCCGTAGACCTGGTTGAAAAGCCAGCGGATATTGATATCCTGACGCATAGGATCAGGAGGGTAGGCGGTAACAGGATGGAACAGGATACCCCTGAAAAAGGGGATGAAGGACGATTGGCCCGAAAACTCTAAAAGCACTGGAATAGATGATGATGAAACTACCGCTCCCTGAGAAGGCCCTGCACCTGGAAAGCCTCAAGAAGGGAGGCTTCAATGTGCCTGATTTCATTTACGTGCCTGCGGAAGACTTTCGATATGAGAATTTCCAGGAGTTAGAGAGATTCTTGAGCTCGCATCCGGAGGGCTTCAAGGTCATAGCCCGGAGCGCTCACCCGGATGAGGAGGCGTACAAGCCCGGGA